>DASTKD010000439.1:0-3542 GCA_035716135.1 Ktedonobacteraceae bacterium | reverse complement strand
CACCCAGGCCCGATTCACGTAATAGCCAATTTCCGTGGTGATACGCACGAGGTCGCCCGACGCCACGCCTATGCGTTCCGCATCACGAGGATGAATCCACACCGGATTCGCGTTGGAAATCTCATTGAGCCACTTCGCGTTCCCCGAACGAGTATGGATCAATGTCGGCAAACGGAAGGTAGGTATCAAGAGGTACTCGCCCCGTTCGGCATTGATGTTAGAGGGATGGACATGACTATGAATGTAGCCCGGCGTGGCATATTCCGGCCAGCCCCATTCTTTGAGCGTGGCCGAGTAGAATTCCAGCTTCCGTGAAGGCGTGGCGAAGCCTTCGAGAGCCTTCCCATCGACCATGACCCCAATCTTCACACCAGCACGACTGATAGTTCCGCTCTCCTCGTCAACCTGGGAACCTTCAAGTTCGGCTGGTTGCAAGGCACGCTCGTTCAAGGAGAAAACGGGAGCTTTCTCGACAGGAATTTCAAAGCAGCCATATGTGCGCATATATTCCAATGGCGTCAGGTTCTCTTTGGCGGCAGCATCCGGTAGGCCAGGAACACTATGTTCAAACATCCAACGATAATATTCTTCGATGCTGAGCTTTTCGCCTGGACGATAGGGCGACTCGAAGTACTTGCGTATGCCCAGGCTCCCATCGGGATCGATGCGCCATGATAGTTCAATCCAAAACTCATCCTCTTCCCATACCTCGCCAGGATTGGCCTGATACGTATATTGCACAGGTTCGCCATGTCGCTCTTTGTAGACGCGCAGCACCGGCTGGCGAAAGCCAATCCAGCGGGCAGCGTGAGTTTCCTGGCTCATCAGGTCGTGGCGTTCACTGCCGACGCCCATGGGGAGGACATAGTCAGCATACCAGGCGGTCTCATTCCAGGTGGGAGTCAATGCTGCATGCAGCTCTATCTGCTGCTCATTGGTCAACGCCTCAATCCAGGCAGTGCCATCGGGATTAGTCCAGACGGGATTGTAGACGCGGGTGAAATAGGCCGCGACCTTGCCACGCCCCTCGCGCAAAAAGTAAGGCAGTAACACACTCATCTCGTAGTTTGCCAGGGGATATTCCGACGGGTACAGTAATTCGTTCCACACGTCGGGGGGACCTGGTTTGAGGAAAGGCGTGGGTACGAATTTGTTCCAGCTAAAGGGAGCCGTCCCCCCAGGCGTACCGACGCTGCCCGTGAGCACAGAGAGGAACCAGAGGGCGCGTGAGACCTGCCAGCCACCGAGATTGCCCGCGCTGGCCGCCCGCCAGGTATGGGCCGCGAAAGCCGTGCCAGCATGCCCAATCTGCCGGGCAATATCGACAATCGTTGCCTCCGCAAGCCCACTCTCTTGGGCGGCAAAGGCGGGCGTGAACTCTGCATACTGCTCGATCAGCAGTTCGATAAAACGCTCAAAGGTCTGCGGCTCGACGGGATGTTCAGCCGCCAGATACTCCTGCCAGTTGACCCAGCGTCGCATGTACTCGCGATTATAAAGCTGTTCCGCCAGGATAATCCGCGCCATTGCCAGGAGAACCGCCGCCTCCGAGCCAGGCCACGTCGGCAACCAGAAATCGGCCATGCTGGCGGTATTGGAGAGGCGCGGGTCCATCACTGCCAGTTTTGCCCCCTTCATTTTGCCCTCGATGATACGCTGCGCCTGCGGGTTGAAGTAGTGGCCCGTCTCTAAATGGGAACTGATGAGCAAAATGAAGCGAGCATTGGCATGATCCGGCGAGGGCCGATCAACCCCACACCAGATATGGTAGCCGAACCGCCCGGAGGATGAGCAGACGTTCGTGTGGCTATTATGACCATCGACACCCCACGCCCCCAGCACGCGCTCCATGTAGCCATCATGCCCTGGTCGCCCCACATGATACATCACCTCATCGCGGCGATCTTCCACGATAGCCGCGCGAATTTTCGTCGCAAAGGTATCAAGCACTTCATCCCAACTCGTGCGCTCCCATTTGCCCTCACCGCGCTTGCCAGCACGTTTGAGTGGATAGAGAATGCGTTCGGGATCGTTGACCTGATTGATGGTGGCTGGCCCCTTCGCGCAGTTGCGCCCTCGACTACCTGGATGGTAGGGATTGCCCTCAAAGCGTTTCACCCTCCCCGTCTCTTTATCCACGTAGGCCATCAGGCCGCAAGCCGCCTCGCAGTTGAAACAGATAGTAGGGATAATCTCATAGTGCTTCTCGACCTTACGCGGCCACGCCTTCGCATCGTATTCCACCCAATCATGCCAGCGTTCCTGTGGCGGGCAAGACGCCAAATCCCGCACAGTCATCTGCTCCCCACTCGGCGCAATATGCTGCTGTAAGGGTATCTCAGTCATCTGTTATTCTCTGCTTTCTATCTCATCCAATTTTGCCGGATTGTTCCGTATATACTCGCGAGTCAGCTCCAGTTCACCTTTTTCGCGAATGAACCGTTCAAAATAGTTGTCTTGCCAGAAACGACCTGGGTATTCTACATTCTTGCCTTTAATATGTCGTAGCCAGGCATTGGTCACCAATGACTTGTAGGCCCCTACAACATCGCCTAATGCGGGCGCATTGCGAGCTGTGCCATCTAGCCAGACAATAAAATGGATATGATCGGGCATCACGATATATTCGTCCAGTGTAATGCTTGGGAAGCGATTCGGTAATGCCTCCCACTGCTCAATCACAATGGTATGCAGTTCAGGAAGGTCAAAAATAGGCTCGTGTATCTTGGCGCGAATGGTGACGAAATAAGCACCAGTCCAGGTATAATCATGTTTAGGTAGCCTTAACGATTTTCGTTTGTGAATGATTGAGCGATTTGAATCATATTTTCTATAACTCATCGTTCAACGCTCCTTTTTACTATTTTTTGTAACTTGTCTCGCTAGCAACCCGCGCCCGCCACCCTACCCTGCCCCAGGGTACCCGTAAAGGGCAATCCATCTTGCATAAGCTACGCCCCACCCCAGGGTACCCTTTACGGGTACCCTGGGGCGGGGTGGTAGGGTGTGGCTTGCTTGCCTACGCTCCCTCCCATACCTCAACTCAACGGTACAATCTGTCCAGCCACCACAAAACAGTGTTCATAAGCGAACAGCCCGGCCAGCGCGCATAGGCCCGCGATACCGAGCAGCGCAGGTTGAGCAATTGGTACCAGCAAGGTAAGACACAGTAAAACCAATGGAACGAGCGAACCAAGCGTGAGAAATACGCCCCAGAAAATACCGCTCAGTCCCCCGCTTCTGATATAATGAGCCGCCGCCGCCACATGACTGTTACTATGCGCCCCAAACACCTCCAATAGCACAAGCAAGAGATGCACGGCGATAGCAGCGAGCAACACCATAGAGAAGAACGTCATCAACGTCCTTCCGCTATTGAGCAGCCAGGCGAACAACCCTAGCACTGCCGCGCCCGCGAAGAGGGCCTGTACCAGCAGAATTGGCAACAGCAGTGGGCTTTGCCAGAAATCGCGCCCCTCCGCTTGCCCAAAGAGGAACGCCGTGTAGCCTGCCGCCGCCGCCCCAAAAAGCGCGGCAGGAAC
>DASTKD010000438.1:0-7247 GCA_035716135.1 Ktedonobacteraceae bacterium | reverse complement strand
TGATGTGGACTCATCGAGATCGAGCAGCGGAAGAGGGTAGAGGTCAGGCCGGTATGATACATGTAGGGACGCGATATATCGCGTCCTCGCAATCAAATCCCATACCAAATCAATCAAACAAAGCAGTACCCATTTCCATTGACAACACTCGATGAGGAGAAGAACGATCCCACGAGCAGGCACGCGAAAAACACACGCCTACTATGACTGGGGCCAGCGTCCATGACCCTCACCTCCTTTGCCCGTTCAGTTGCCGCTTTCGCTACTGGCGGCGTTCAAAGAGAACGCCTACAACCTTATGCGACGCGCCATGCCAACTGCGGGTAAAGCAAAAATCTTTTCGCTAGTAGTATAGCACCTGGCAAGCGCTTTGGGCAAGTTTTATAGTACCAGGGCGGGGCTTTTGGAAAGTCGAGGGAGGAGGAGTCAGGCAAGGCGACCGCAAGGGTCGCCTCTACTAAGAACGTCCGGTTTTCCGTCGTAGTCATAGTAGAGGCGACCCTTGCGGTCGCCTTTGTATCAGGACGAAACAAGTCCTATCCTGGTTCCCGAACGTTTTTCTCAATGTAATCGGAATGCCAGGATGCCAATCGTGTAATAGAGAAAAGTCAGTCCGTATATCTGGCAGGCCCATAGAATAGTTTTATTTTTCGTGACGCAGCCATAGAAAAGCATCGCCAGCACCAGGCCGGTAGAGAGGCGACCGGCGGAGACGAGTTCTACATATGACAGGGGCGACATACAAATAACCAGGCATAGATTGAATAGCCACATGAGCCAGGGGGCATTCAGCCAGCGATGTTGCAGGACTTCTTTAACGAGCAGAAACAGGCTCAATAAGGTGGGAATAAGCATGAGAATGAGGAGATTGCGGAAACGGAATGCATCGTTAGCAAAGTAAAAAAGACCCTTGAACGGGATAAGTTGAAAGGCGGGAGCGGTGGTGACGCCGCTTGTTTTGAATAATAACGCGATGATAGCATACCAGATAACGGTGGGAGCAATGGACAGCAGAAAGAGGCGCAGCGCGTCGCGCCAGCGTTTCTGGTAAAGATAGACCAGCAGGTAGCCCATTGGAAACAGGATGGCTGTCTCGCGTGAGAGAACCGCCACGCCCATTATGAGCGCGGCGACGGTGGGACGCTTGCGCAGCATGAGAAACAGTCCCAGGCAGACCAGGAAATAAGTAAATGGTTCGGTTGTATCAAAAATAAAGGCGGTGGCCTGGCCGAAGTAGAGACCGAAGGCGAGACTGAACCAGGGAGACAACTTCTGCTGTACGAGCATCCGCGCTATCAGTTCAGTACCCAGTATGATAGCAAGGAAATTGACCAGCAAAAGCATGAACGGGATGAAGTTGGCCTGCCCCAGGCTCAAGATAGCTACCACTATGGAATAGACGATACGCTGGTAGCGATAGGCTGGATGATCGAGAAACTGAGATACGTGGAACGGGTCGCGCGCTATCTGGTAATAGAACTGACCATCGTAACCGGGGGCGGCCTTTGGCATATGCAAAACGAATCTTGGTCCGATATGCACATAATAGAGTAAAGTATGCTCGTGAATGAGCATGTCCAGGCCAATAAAAAGCAGATAAAGACAGCCAACCACCAGCGCTGGCCGCACAAATAGAAAGACAGGATGCCGGGCGTGAGCTTCGCCGGCAAGAACATCATCAGCCAGCACAGTTGTGCTATCGTTATTCATCAACGTTATATTATCCCTCTAAGCCCCTCCGTGCCAGTAAACCGCTATCCGGCGAAGCTGGAATAGCCTTACGCCTGGGAACTCTGGTGGCGTTTCTGCGCCGCGTCTGGCGTATCAAGCGAGCTGGAAGATAGGGTTCCAGGGCGTTGAGGGCATTGAAATACACCTGGCGCTGCTCCTCGATGATGCGCTGCGCTCCCAACAGCCACCACTCTTCAGGGGTGAAGTACCTGGACACGTCGGCTTCCGGGCCGCTGCGTCCGAACCACTGGATCAGGTGCAGGTTATCGGATTGGGTGAGCCAGATTGCCAGGTCGAGCAGGTCGGGGTTTTCCGTCAGCTTCGCCATGCTGTACACATATCCCATTAACTGGAAGATATGCTGCTGCGCGTCATTGCCCATAAAGAATTCCATGCCGCCAGTGCCAGCCCATGTACTCGGATAGACGGGCAAAGGCAAATGATGGAGATGCCCCGGCACGCTGTAACGCTCGATCAAGGTGGAGGGCGTGCGTGTAGTGATGTCGCGCCGGGCTAGCGCGTCTGGCAACGCTCTCATGAATTCAAATATGCCGCTATCCTGGCGATGGTGTTCTCCAAAGGTCTCGAAATCCCAACCCAGGAAGACGAAGTCGCCCCGTGTCTGCGCGATCCAGTCGGCGTAGGTTTCGACGTAGAGCGGGAAGTAGGACCAGTTGCGATCTGTGAAGCGATAGCCAACGTCGTCGCTCAATTCCAGTTGGCGCGCCAGCAAATAGGGCGCGCTCTCGCGTTCGTTGCTAGCCATCAGGCGGCGCGGGAGACGCCGACCAACGGGGGCAGGCACGGTACTTTTGATAGTTGGAGGAAAAGGCTCTTCGTCGCTATAGCGATACAAATGTGTGCTTTCGCGCCAATCCATCACCCAGGCGCGACCATCCAGCAACGCGCCACGAAAACCGGCAGTGTCCAGCGCGTTGTAAAGCAGGGATGACATGCTCATCTCGGTGGTATCAGTAATGGAGGGACGTTTGCCAAAGATACGCTCCATCTCATCCGCCATCCAGCGCATTCGCAGGACAAAGGTGGAGATGTCCAGCAGAAAAAGGAAGCTATGGTATGGCTCGACGCCGATCAACTCCACATTTTCTGAGGCTACCAGCTCACGAAAGAGATCGAGCAGCGCCGGGTCCCATTGCTCGGCCTGCCGCACAAAGGAGAGCGAGAAGCCAAGCGAGAGGCGCATCCCCTGCCGCGCCAATTCCAGAAACATACGCGCGGCAGGATAATAGCATGTGCGCGCCACCTTATGGAAATAGCGCTCGTTCATGCGCTCATCGAACAGGCAACGATATATATCCTCTATCGACGCGCGACGCGGAATGGGTTGCGCCGGAAGCTTCAAGCGGCGCGGCTGGTGAACCACCATATATATAGCCAGGTCTGCAACCATGACGGATTTCCTTATGTAGGGACGCGATTGATCGCGTCCGCTTGCGTGTTATGGTGTAGGGACGCGATTGATCGCGTCCTTGTGTGCCTTATGGGTCTCATGGAAATACAGGCGCGTTGGCGGACGCGATCAATCGCGTCCCTACAAACAGATAAATCAGGCGAAAACAATGTCCTGTTTGCGCGCCAGGAATTCTAATTTGCTGACAAGATTTTCGATCACCTGGTCCCACAGGAATTGTTCTGCAGTGTGGCAACCGGCTTTGCGGATGCGCTCCTGCTCTTCGGGATGGCGGCGCAGGTAGATCAGGTAGCCAACGATCTCGTCGGGATCATCGGTTTCGGTGACGATAGCATTTTCAAAGGAAATGGCGTAGTCCTCGCCGGTCGAGCCGGTGACGGCGATACCCTCGGCGGCCATGACTTCCAGAGCCACCAGTCCAAAAGGTTCGTGACCACTGTTGGCAAGGGTGGCATCGGCGGCATGATACGTAATGCGCACAAACTCTTCGGGCAAGAAGAAACGCAGGTTATAAATGTCAGCCGGGCCAGCATTCGCCATCGCGTCGAGGCATTGCTCCAGGGTGGGTCGCTGCGCCACCACATCCCTGATGCTCAGGCCGATGTTATAGGCGTGGCGCAGCACGTCCGCGCCGTGTGGCTCGATGCCGCCGCGCACGAATAACGTCACCGGATGCCCGCTGTGCTTGAGGCGCGCGACAGCCTCAATCGCCATCATCCAGCGTTTATCGGGATCGAAACGCCCAATCTTGAAAAGGAACATGCGGCGCGGGTCGCCCTGGCGCGCGATTTCGCGCAAGTGCGTCACGGCATCTTTGTTGATAGGATCGAGGTGACGCCTGGGAATGCCATTGGGAATCACCAGGGGATTGACGTTATAGGCCCACATGCGATGCTTCATATACTTGCTGACGGTGCATATGGTGGTGACGTAGTTCAGTCGCCCCCAGTTGATGCGGTGCAGCGACATCAGGCTGTTGAGGTTCCACAGCATGAGCGCCTTTTGGCGTACGCCATACCAGTTCAACAGGTCGGACGTGCGGCACATCACTTCGGCGGTATGCCAGTCCTCGCCCATGATAACCACCGTTTTCCCGCTGGCGACTGCCGGGCGCACAATTTCATTGTAAATATGGTACGGCACGCTTTCATTGTAATCGTAGAGCTTCTGCTCTTCGCCATCGTAAACGCCGTTCAAATAGTACTTGCTGACCCACTGCGACCAGCGTTTGAGGATGAGACGCCCATCGACGCGCGTCTCAACCGAAGGTTTGGTAGGATCGCCGATAAAAATAAGGTGTGTGGTATAACCTTGCGTCGCCAGAGCCTCGCTCAGTTCCGTCACGCGCGTTCCCAGGCCACCCGCCGTTGAATAAATATCGGGGCCTTCAAAACAGAGCAAGACAAACAGTGTATTTTCTGGCGATATGGCACCATCATGTTCAATCATTGTAATTATCCTTGTGGAGTTGATAAGGGGAGGGCGCGGTATCGAATCCCATCCCTGGTCTGCTGCTGCCCCCATGCTTTCATCCTGAAATAAGTTCTGTTGATCTTGTAAGGGGCAGCACGCGCTATGTGTTTAGTATATCACACGAGATGATGTCTATCTCTCCCCGGTAAATGAAGACACAGCAGGAGGGCCGCGCGCGGCCCTCCTGCTGTGTCTTCATTTACCGTGAAATTACTGCGCCGTAATCGTCACATCATCGACGAAGAAGTCGGTGGGTTGATACTGGTTGTTGACGTTGGTTCCCTGGAAGAAGAGTACCACCTGCTTGCCTCTGGAGGAGAGCAGCGCGCGCGATACATCAAAGGTTTCCACTACCCAGTTATTGGTCACGCCGGTATTACAACTCTGCTGCATATTGGTTATCAACGCGCCCGAAGTCGTTTGCAGGCGGCTGTTGAAGTTATCCAGGCATTGCCGCGTATTCTTGTTCGTATCTGAATACCACCAGTAGGTGACGGTCAGCTTCGTATAGTTGGCAGGCACAGTAAAAGTCTGGTAGATGCGATCAACGCAGCCGGGATAGCCGCACAGGTAAGCGCTGTTCATGCCGGAATGCGCGTTCAGGTTCTGGATGATCTGATAGCCGCCCGATGATGATTCCTGCCAGGGCGTCTGACCGTTCTCGAAGCCGCCGTTCTGGATGATGGCCGGAGGCGGCGCAGGCGTCGGGCTAGGTGTTGGGGTGGTTGGCGAGGGAGAAGGCGTCAACGTCACGGTCGGTGATGGCACGGGAGTAGTGGTTGGCGAAGGAGTGGGCGTAGGGTTTCCTGAGCCAGCCAGAGCCAGGTCTTGCGCCAGGTTGTTGATGTCGGGCGAGCCGATGCCGCTCGCCATGTCGTAGCCAGCCGCCGCCGGGTAAAACAGGTTGGTGCCGCTCGTTATATCGTGAAAGGCGGGTAGCGACTGCTGTACATTGAAGATGCCATACAGCGCGTGATTGGCGTAGCCGACGACTGCTTTGCTTTTCGACTGCAAATACTGGTTGATGAGAGCCATGCTGCCCGCCCACAGAGGCGCGGATGCGCTGGTGCCTCCTACGTTTATCCAGCCGGTCGAAGAGCAACCGGCATTGTTGACGGTGCAATAGACGGCGTAGCCACTGGCGGGATCAGCGTTTGCCGCGACATCCGGCACCTCGCGGCAATATTGCCCGTTGGGCGCATTACACGGCGCGCCACTACTGTTATTATTGATGACGCCCTGACCCGTTTGCCACGCTGGCAGGGTGAACGTGTCGCTGATGCCGCCGCCGCCGCCCGCGCCTTTCGGGCTGCGCTGCGTGTCTGAGGGATTCGACCAGACCGTTTCGCTGCCGTAGGCTCCGCTATTCAGTTGCAGGTTGGTGCCACCCACGCCCGTGACGTAGGGATCGCTGGCGGGCGAATCTACTCCCAGATTGCTGTCGTTGCAATCATACGCGCCCGAATCGCCGGAAGCGGCAAAGAACGACATGCCCTCGGCTGCGCCCTGCTTGAAGAAGTTATCGAGCGTCTGCAACTCTGCTGAGCCGGAACTGGACTCGCACAGGCCCCAGCTTATACTGACGATCTGCGCTTTGTGGTCATGCACAATCTGGTTATAGGTATCATTCAAACCCTGTGTGGTATTCGGTCCTTCATAAACAAGCTGTTTGGCGTGCGGGGCCATCGCTCCTACCACTTCGATGTCCAGTTCAACTTCGATGGCTCCCTGCCCCGCTGTGCCACTGAAGTTATCGACCAGCACATTGCTGATACCAGGCGTTGCAATGCCATAGTTGGCAAAGTATTGCGCGACATCCGACGACTGGTAGCCGTCCAGCTCAAAAAGCGCGACGGTCTGGTTATCTCCCAACACGCCAGCGCTTTGCAATGGCGAGGCATCGTAAGCGCCTGTCAAATCCTTTGGTCCGTAACCATTGGCCGGTCCGCTGGCAAGTTTTGCGAGATGCGCTTGCCCCGGCATACGCTGGTAAAGCGGCTGGTACTGCGTACTGTTGTCAAGGCCACCAATCGAGGTAATCAACTGGCTGATGGCGGCAGGCACGACGGGCGGTGTCGCGTTGGCATAGAAAACCTGGCTGCCAAGCTGGTAATTATTGATAATTGTGCTGAAGGCTTGATCCGCCTGTGCCACGCTGCCCGTTGCGTCGATCAACATATTATTGGGGGCGATGCTCGTTACTGTCATGCTCTGGCTCTGCAAATAAGCTACCACCTGCTGCACCTGGTCGGGTGTGGGCGCGAAGAGCGCTTCAAACTGATCGGACGTTAAATACTGGTGATACTGGGGCGATTGCGGATCATAAAGAGCATTCAGCAAATTGTTCAAATCCGCCGCATTGCGCGGCTGCAATCCAATCGAGAGGTTCAATTGCTGGCCGGAACTGGTTGTCTGTAACATTTGCGCCTGCGCGATAAGCGGCGCGATCTGCCCGTTCAAAACTTTGGGTGAGTTCTGGTCCGCGCGCGCGGCTATGGAGATTGCCAGCAAACTGGTGCAGATCAACAGGAGAGAGGTAACTACAAATAAGCTATTTCGCACTACATTCCGTTGCATACTAATACACTCCGCCAGGGTGACTTTTGGGCCA
>DASTKD010000437.1:0-3313 GCA_035716135.1 Ktedonobacteraceae bacterium | reverse complement strand
GCAAGGCATCAGGAAATCCCAACGAAGCGTGTAGCCACGAGGACAAGCACAAGGCCCCCACCCGTCCCCGCACCACCCCTTGTCCTTACAGGGCGCGGGCGGGCGTTTCGAGCCATTCCCCGATTCGTTTGGTAAAATTCATCAGGAGGGAGGCGACCGACCCGTATGATTATCAGTTTCGGTCGGTAGAAACCTTCAAGATGTCTTATACCGAATTTTTACGATGCCTTATAATGTGTCAATTCGCTTCAAACCGATCTTCCCATTTGCCCTGGCAATTCCTATAGTTTGTGCAACGGATGCGTTCTATTTCTTTTGGGGGTACGAAAAAGACGAATCATTGTAAGGGCGGGGGAGGAGTGGAAGAGGGGAGGGGACCCTTGCGGTCGCCCTGGTGCATATACTATCCCAAAACGACCAGAAAATTGAAAAATACGTTGCATTGACGCATTCTGATATAATGAGACAGTCTCAAGACTGGATGCTAGCTTTGTGTACGTTCGATGTGGAGGTTTCTCCCCCGGCGATACTCGTCAACGGCAGGCAAAGGAGACAGCGACGAGATGGATAGCAAGATCACCTACCACCAGCAGGTTAGCTATTGTGGCAAACCGCGCTGCCGCCGTTGCCGCGAAGGTACTGGACACGGCCCCTACTGGTATGCGTACCAGACCGTCAACGGGCGCACCGTGCGTACCTATGTGGGTAAGGAACTTCCCACCGAGCTACAGGCGCAGGCTACTGGCGTTGCCGAAGAGAGCAGCGAACCACGCGCCTCAGAAGTAGCGGGCGCGGTGGTGCGTCTCTATGTGCTGGGACAATTCACGCTCGAACGCCACAACGGGCAGCGCTGGCAGGCTGTGACCGATGCTTCCATGCAACACCAACGGGTGCGTTCGCTGCTGACCTGCCTTATCAGCAGCCCCGGACGCAAACTAGGCCGCGAACAGGTGATTGAACTGCTATGGCCCGACCTCGACTTTGACACGGCTTCGCATCGCCTGGACAAGGCCGTGCATAGCCTGCGCCAGCTTTTTGAACCGTCGCGCAGCCGGCCCGCCACCACCAATCTATTGCTCACCGAACACGCCACCATGTTGCTTGCCGATCAATCGCAGGTATGGGTAGATGCCGATGCCTTCGAATCGTTGTTGGCGCGCGCGCGCGCCAGCAATGACCCCGGCCAATCCGAACAACTGCTTGAAGAAGCCATGCTGTTGTATGCCGGTGATTATTTGCCGGAAGAGAGGCATGTCGATTGGACGCAGACGCGGCGCGAATCGCTGCAACGCGGCTGGATCGGCCTGCTGCTCGAACTGGCCGATCTGCGTATCGCGCGCGAAGCCATCTCCAGCGCCATCGATACGCTTGACCGCCTGCTCGCCATCGATCCCACCAACGAAGCCGCCGTGCAACGCCTCATTCTTTTGCTGGCGCAAGCGGGCAGGCGCGGTGAAGCTCTGCGCATCTACCAGCGTTTTGCCGCGATTTTGAAACAAGAATACCGGATGGCTCCTTTGAAGGAGACGCGCGCCCTCTACGAAGCGGCCCAACGCGGCAACACTGCCGCCCTGACGCTGGCTGCCGCTCCAACCCTATCAGCAACCCAGGCCGCGCACGAAACGCAACTGGCGGAGCCGGAAGCGCGGCCAGCTATGCAGGTAGGCCGCAGCAATCAGAGCCGCCTGGTCGGGCGCGACGCGGAACTGCTTTCCCTGCGGCAAGCATTGCTTGATACCGAGCAGGCGCGGCGCATGAAGCTGGCGGGGCAGAAGAAAAGCGCGACCTCGCCCACGCTCGAAAGCGGGCATCGCGTGCAGTTCGTCATGCTGATGGGCGATGTCGGCATCGGCAAAACGCGCCTCGCCGAAGAGATGGGGCGCGAAGCCACGCGGCGCGGCTGGACCGTCACCTGGACGCGCGCCTACATCCAGGAGACCAGCGTCCCCTATCGCATGTGGACGGAGACGCTGCGCAAGGCCATGTCGCGCGGGCTGTGGCAGCGCCAGGAAATCGCGCGCCGCCCGCTCATCTATCAAGCCTTGCGCGCCCTGTTGCCCGAACTGGAAGACCTCTTGCCGCCGCCCGACCCGTCCGCTGTCTCGCCGGAACAGGAACAATTGCGCCTGTGGGAGGCCGCGCGCGCCCTGCTCGCCACCATCAGCGAGAGCGCGCCGCTTTTGATTGTGCTGGATGACCTGCAATGGGCTGATAGCAGCAGTTGCGAATTGCTGGCCTACCTGGTGCGTCAATTGCGCCATCAACCCGTCCTGATCGCCGGCACCTGCCGCGATATTGAGCTTCCACCAACGCATCCCCTGCGTTCCGTCCTCAACGACTTGCAGCGCGAGCAGTCCATCGAAACCCTCACTGTGCAGCCGCTTACCGACGAGCAGATTCGCGCCCTGATCTCACCTCTGCCCGAACCCGTCGCGCAGCGTATCCAGGCGCGCGCCGCAGGCAACCCGTTCTTCGCTGAAGAGCTGGCCCGCAACGTGTCCGCTATGCCCGCGCTCGCGTCCAACGCATCAGCCGCGCCCGACCTGCCTGCGACTCTGCCCGATACCATCGCCGCCGTACTCGATCTGCGCCTGGGCCGTATCAGCAGCGACTGCCAGCGTTTATTGGTGCGAGCCGCCGTGCTGGGAGGCTCCTTTGAATTTAACGCCCTGCGCGCCCTCGAAAACGGCCCCAACGCCAGCGACGAAGACACCCTGCTCGACCTGCTGGAAGAAGCCCTGCAGGCCGGAATGCTCAGCGAAGAAGGCAGCGGCACGCGCATCACCTACCACTTCTGGCACCCCTTGCTGGTGAGCCACCTCTACGACGGCCTCTCCGCGGGTCGCCGCGCCAGCCTGCACCGCCGCGCCGCCGCCGCCCTCGTGCGCCTCTACAGCGACCGCGCCCAGGAGCCAGCCGCCGCCATCGCCTACCACCTCGTCAACGGCGGTGCCGAACCCGCCAATATCGCCCACTACGCCGAACTGGCCGGCGACCGCGCCTACGCCCTCTCCGCCTACCCCGAAGCCGTGCGCCACTACAAACTGGCGCTCGACAACATCGGCACGCTCGCAGCCAGTGCGGGTGCGGATGAGCATTTGAGATTGGCGAATTTGTTGGAACGGCTTGGGGAATGTACGCGGGTGCAGGGCAAACCAGAAGAAGCACGCGATTATTTTGAGCGGGCATTACAGGTACATGAAGTATATCGTCTTTCTGCTCCAAATCTTGACAAACGATATGAAGCACAAATCGATGCATTGCTGTGGGTGGAGATCGGTAAAACTAGGTATATTATGGGCGATGATGAACA
>DASTKD010000436.1:0-7667 GCA_035716135.1 Ktedonobacteraceae bacterium | reverse complement strand
ACACCCTCTGGGCGTGCAGTTACGTAGCGGCCAAATTCGCCTTGCGCGACGTATCCGTCAATAGTATGAATGCCCTGCGTATGATTATTGCCGCGCTGGTAATGTTGCCTTTTTTGATCGCGTGGCGTAAAGACCTCAACTTGACGCGCAAGGATTTGCCGCAACTGGCGTTGCTGGCGGCGATAGGTTTTGTTATCAATAAAATCTTAGAGTATGGTGGCCTGTCGCTGACGACGGCTTCGGATGTGGCGCTGCTGATTGCCAGCGAGTCGATTTTTACCGCCGCGCTTTCGTGGCTGTTGTTGCGCGAGCGGTTCAAGCTGCTCACGGGCGTGGCGCTCCTGCTGGGACTGGCAGGCGTATATTTGATCGTCGAACGCAGCGTGATTCCCAATATTCCCGCTGGCGGGCGCGCGCTGCGCATCGCGGGCGACCTGATGGTGGTGCTGGCCCTGGTTTTCGAGTCGTTTTATACCGTGCGCGGCAAGGCCCTGCTGGTCAAGCACCCGCCTTTGCTGATTACGGCGGTCGCCATCGTGGGCAGCACCGTTTTCTGGATACCACTGGGTGGAGTTGATATTGCCCTGCATGGCTGGCATCCGCCGGGCTTACTGGCATGGCTGAGCATTGGCTGGCTCGCCATCATGTCAACGGTTATCGCGTACCTGGCCTGGTTCAAGGGGCTGGCAGAGGTCGCTGGTTCGGCGGCTGCCTCTACGTTGTTTATCCAACCATTGCTGGGTACGACCCTGGCGATCCTGTTGCTGGGCGATCAACTTTTGCCCACCACCATCGCCGGGGGAATAATGATTATCGCCAGCGTGTATTTACTATCGAGGAAATAAACCCGCTGTCATCCTCTGCCGCTACGCCTGTCATCCTGTCAGATAGTGTCATCCTGAGCGAAGCGAAGGATCTCTATGTGGCGAGCGAGATCCTTCGCTTCGTTCAGGATGACAAAGGGAAGCGAAGGATGATAGAGGATGGACGGCGGCTCTGTCTCCGCCCTGGAGGAATTATGAGCATCAACCTGTATTTGAACGGCACGATCTATACGATGGATGCCGCGCAGCCACGCGCGCAGGCCATCGCCATCGATACCACCAGTGGGCGCATCATCGCGGTCGGCAGCAATGACGAGGTGCGCCGCGTGGGTGATAGAAACGCGCAGGTGATTGATTTGCGCGGCAAAGCGATGCTGCCAGGCTTCATCGACGCGCATATCCACCTGCTCTCGGAAGCGTATCGCTCCTATTATATCAATGCGGAGCGATGCGCCAGCGAGGATGAGGTGGCGGAAATGGTGCGCCAGCGCGCTGCGCAGACACCGGCGGGACAGTGGATACTCGGCGGTCAGTGGTACAGGGGATTGTGGCGCGATCAACGTTTCCCGACGCGCGCTTCGCTCGACGATGCCGCGCCACAGCATCCCGTCGCCCTGTGGAGCAAAGATGGACATTTGCTGTGGGTCAATTCGCTGGCGCTGCAACGCGCCAATATCAGTGCGGCCACGCCCGAACCAGCCAACGGCGCGATCTTGCGCGATAGCGATGGCAACCCGACAGGCGTGTTGCAGGAGCAAGAAGCTACCTCGCTCGTCTATAACGTCATCGACCGGCACGACCCGAAGCTGACGCGCCACCTTGTCGAGGGCAAACTCCAGGAATTGCAACGCAGCGGCATCACCAGCATTCACGACATCGAAGATAACGAAGCCCTGCGCCTCTTCCAGCAGTTGCGCGATGAGGGTATATTGAAGACGCGGGTGCAGATGATCCTGCCGCGCCATGTCCTGCCGGAGTTGCGCGAGATTGGCTTGCAGGCGGGTTTTGGCGACGACATGCTGCGCCTGGGCGGTATCAAAATCTTTGCCGACGGCACGCTCGGCTCGCAGACCGCCGCCATGCTGGATGGTTTCGAGGGCAACCCGGACAATCGCGGCATCCTGGCAATCCCCGAACAGGAGATGCGCGAGACGGTCAGCGCGGCTGCCGAAATGGGCATCAGCATCGCCATTCACGCCATCGGCGACCGCGCCGCCCGCGTCGCGCTCAACTCTATCGAACTGGCACAGCGTCAACTTGCCAATGCTGGCACAGATGCTCAGGCCAGAACAGCGAAATTGCGCTATCGCCTGGAACATGTGCAATTGATCGCCCCCGAAGACTTGCAGCGTATGCAGCGCATGGGCGTGATCGCCTCGGTGCAGCCGTTTCACGCCGTTGCTGACCGCGATGTCGCCGAACGCTACTGGGGCCAGCGTCACCGCCGCGCCTACGCCTATCGCACCATGCAGCAAATGGGCATCCCGCTCGCGCTCGGCTCCGACGCGCCCGTCGAAACCTTTGACCCGCTGCGTATCCTTTATGCCGCCACCGCGCGTAATGATACCGAGACCAGACAACGCCCGCCCTGGCTGCCCAATCAGGCCCTGCCTCTCGCTCAAGCTTTGTGGGCCTACACGCTGGGGGCCGCCTACGCCGGAGCCGAAGAGGACAGCAAAGGCTCGTTGACCGCCGGTAAAATAGGCGACGCGGTTGTATTGCGCGAGGATGTATTGAGCGTACCACAGGAAAAGATGCCTGAAAACGGCGTACAGGCCACGATATTGGGGGGGAATGTGGTATATGGGGAGGTGTAGAGAATGAGATGATGGCGTACCCTGTCCTGATAATTTTTGACAACCGAACAGGGTAATGAGGGGTGGGGTCTCGCCTCCTGTAGGGACAAGGGGCGGACGTGGGGATGGGTGGGGGCCTTGTGCTTGTCCTCGCGGCAACACGATTCGCTCGGGTTCCGTGATGGCAAAAGGATCGTAGCTGCACGAGGACAAGCACAAGGCCCCCTCATCCGCCCGACCCCACCCCTTGTCCCTACAGGACGACGGGTAGGATTCCCCTTTTCGATTGGCAAAATTCATCAGAATCGAGGTACACGTCCCGTACCATTGTCGCATCTGGTCGTCAAAATTTATTACCATAAAGCTAGCGCATATGAACATGATTGGATACAATGTAGCTATGCCCATATCAACATCGGGAGAAAATCATGCTATCGATTGAGATCAATGAGTTCATAGAGCGTTTCGACGAAATGCTACGCATGGTTCTGGAAGAAGGCGAGACTATAGAGATAACAAAACAAGGTAAGATCATTGCTCGTATGGAGCCAGTTCGCAAACAGGCACAATCCAGTAAGCGAATGAGACAGGAATCATAATGACATTCACAGCAGGGTTGCTCTTATTTATCGCCGCCATGCTGGGCGGCACGCTCAATTCAGTGGCGGGCGGCGGTAGTTTTATCACGGTGCCGTCGCTGATTTTCGCGGGCGTGCTGCCTGTAGAGGCCAATACCACCAGCACGGTTGCGTTGTGGCCGGGTTCGGTTGCCAGCATCACGGCGTATCGACGGGAACTGGCGAAGCTCAACCGGGTGGTGATTTTGACGCTGGGAGGCACCAGCCTGGTTGGTGGTATTCTGGGGGCGTTGCTGCTGCTCTCGACTTCTCAAAGTACCTTTCTCTACCTTTTGCCTTATTTGATGCTATTAGCGACGCTACTCTTCGCCTTTAGCCCGCGCATCACAAAAATGCTGCGCAGCCGTTCGGCAGCTAATCAGGATAGCATCTATTCACAGGAGATAGCGCATAAAACCACTACTGTTTCATGGCGCACACTGGCAGCTATTTCGTTCATTCAACTGATTATCGCCGTGTATGGCGGCTATTTCGGGGGCGGCATCGGCATTATGATCCTGGCCTCGCTGGGTATCATGGGCATGGAGAATATCCATGAAATGAACGGTATGAAGACGGTGTTACAGACAGTTATCAATGGCGTGGCTGTAATTACCTTTATTCTTGCCAGGGCGGTCGTGTGGCTTCCGGCGCTTGTGATGATCGGAGGCGCGATTACAGGCGGCTATGGCGGCGCGTATTTCGCGCGCAAACTCGATCCGCGCGTGATACGAGTCTTTGTCATTCTTGTCGGCACCGGTATGACGATTTACTTTTTCTTACGCAGCATAGGACTAGTATGAAACAACACGAAACCAGCACAGGCGCGGCGGATCAATCCACCCTTACAAATACAGACTCAACGGAGGAGCTTGAAAAAGCGGCGATTGCTAGAAGAGAAGGCGAGCAGGAACGGCCTAATAAATGGGTAGTCTTTGTGATCCTGGCGATCGGCATCTTCATGGCAACGCTCGATTCTTCCATCGTCAATATCAGTCTGCCGACTATCGCGCGCTTTTTCGGCGTGCCACTGAACGGCTCGGTTGAATGGATCATTATCGCCTACCTGGTTGTTACCGCCGGTGTGTTACTGACAGTGGGGCGTTTAGCCGATATGATCGGGCGCAAACCGATCTGGGCCGCAGGGCTAATCATATTCACGGGCGGCTCTGCCATCTGCGGGGCTTCCGTCTCGCTCGGCATGTTGATCGCGGCGCGCGCGTTGCAAGGGTTGGGCGGCGCGTTCATCATGGCGATCAGCCCGGCCATGCTCACGAGCGCCTTTCCCGCCAGCGAGCGCGGGCGCGCCCTGGGCATGAACGCCGTCATCGTGGCGTTAGGCGTGAGCGTGGGGCCGACGCTGGGCGGCATCATCACCGAGAATTTCTCGTGGCGCTGGATTTTCTACGTCAACGTCCCACTTGGCATTATCGGCATCATCGCCACTTTGCGCATCTTGCAGGAAAGCGGGGTCAAGGGCAGGGGCCGTTTTGACCCGGCGGGCGCGCTTTTACTGGCAATCGGGCTGGTCGGGTTGACGCTTGGCCTGTCATTCGGGCAGGAATGGGGCTGGAACTCTCCCCTGTTAATCAGCACGCTGGTCATTAGCGCGCTCGGATTCGCAGGGCTGGTCCTTGTGGAGCGGCGCGCCGCCAATCCCATCATCGTGGGTGTCTTGCTGCGCAGCCGCGTTTTTCTCTCCGCCAATATCAGCCTGATTCTGAGCTTCCTGGCGCTTTTCGCGGTCAGTTTCATGCTGCCCTTTTACCTGGAAGAGTTGCGCGGCTACTCCACATTGCAAGCTGGATTGCTTTTGACGCCCTTACCATTGACCATCGCCGTGATCGCTCCTTTTAGCGGCATCATGGCCGACCGCATCGGCACGCGCTGGCTGGCTTCGGCGGGTCTGGCGATTGCCTGCGTCGGGCTGGTCTTCATCAGCCAGTTGAACGCGCAAAGCTCAACCTTTGATATTATCTGGCGGCTCGTTTTCACAGGCGTGGGACAGGCCATCTTCCAGTCGCCCAACAACAGCGCCTTGATGGGCGCGGCCCCGCGCGAACACCTGGGCAGCGCCTCCGGCTACCTGGCAACGGGCCGCGTTGTCGGGCAAAGTGTGAGCGTCGCGCTGGCCGGCGCAATCTTCACCAGCATGGGCGGCGCAACGGCGGGCGCGCTGCTGATTGCCAACCAGTTTCACCCGACGCTCTCGCCCGCGCACGTCAGCCAGTTGCAGCAGACCTTCGCCAGTGGCTTTCAGGTCGCCTTTGTCGTATGTGCCTGCATCGCCGCTGTTGGCGTCTTCACATCGCTGGTGCGAGGAAAAGTATGAACCGCACCGATCGCCTGTTAGCCATCGTACTCGAATTGCAGGGCAAGGGCAGGCAGCGCGCCGAAGACCTGGCTGCCACCTTCGAGACGAGCAAACGCACCATCTACCGCGACGTGCTGGCCCTGGGAGAAGCAGGCGTACCCATCGTCTCCGTCCCCGGTCAGGGCTATTCACTGATGAAAGGCTACTTCCTGCCGCCACTCAGTTTTAGCACCGACGAGGCCACTATGCTTTTGCTGGGCAGCGACCTGATGGCGCAAAATTTCGACGCGCAGTATCGCGCGGCGGCGCAATCCGCCAGCCGCAAAATCGAGGGCGTCTTGCCCGATAAGCTGCGCGACGAGGTGCATTACCTGCAAAATAGCATCATCTTCGTAGCGGGCGTTCCCGCCACACCAGAAAGCCAGTATCGTATACTGTTGCTACAACAACTGCGCCGCGCCATCATCCAGCATTCAACCGTGCGCTTTTGCTACCACGCTCGTCATGCCCAGGAAGGCCGAGGCGAACAGACGACGCGCGAGGCCGACCCCTACGGCCTGGTTCATTTTCCCAGTGGCTGGCTCCTGGTAGCCTATTGCCATCTGCGCCAGGACATCCGCAACTTCCGCCTGGACCGCATGGACAATCTGCAAATTCTTCCCCAAACGTTTCAACGCCCCGCCGGTTATACGATGCGCCAGGACCCCGAACGCCGGCGCGATGAGCGCTCTATAAGGGTGCGCGTCCTCTTCGATCATGAAATCGCGCGCTGGGTGCAGGAAGGACGCTCCTACTACGTCACCCACGAAGAGGAAACCTCAGAAGGATTGCTGGTCACACTCCAGGTGCGCCAGGAAAGCGAAATCCTGCACTGGCTGCTCAGTTGGGGCCAGCACGCGCGCGTATTGGAGCCGGAGTCGCTGCGCGCGCGGCTGGCTGAGGAGGCTGAGGGGATGATGCGGAATTACCGTACTCCGTCTAACCTCCATGAATGCTGACCCCTATCCCGGTCATCGCGGATGGGGGTGGAGCGGCTTATGTGATGCGCTTACACCTTACTCAAAAAATCGAGTACGATGCGGTTGAATGCCTCTGGTTGCTCCATGCTGACCATGTGGGCCACGCCTGCGATGATCTCCTGGCGAGCGTCGGGGATATTGGCAGCCAGGTAGCTGCTGATTTCCCGCTTTTCGGAGAGATCGAGGTCGCCAACGATGACCAGGGATGGTACGCGCACTTCCGCCAGGCGTGTGATGGCGGGCGGGTCAAGCTCCTGTTCCTCCACGCCTTCGGGAAAGGGGATGGTAAAGGCGTGGTACTGCATCTCGTAGACGCGCTGGCGCACGGTGGGATTCACCTGGTCGGGTGTGCGCTCCGGGCCATCAACCCACAGGCGCACGTTCAACTCCGTCGCGCCGCGCAGATCGCCTTTCTCCACCAGGGCGTCCTCTTCCTCGGAAAAGCGCAGAATCCGTTCTGATGGCTGTGTGCCACCAACGTCGGGGGCTACCAGCACGAGCGAAGCCACCAGTTCGGGATGAGCAAGAGTGAAGTCGAGCGCGACCCTGCCGCCGAACGAGACGCCGGCAACGTGCGCCTTCTGCACGCCGAGCGCCTTGAAGAGCGCCGCCGGGTCTTCGTACACGGCGTAAGGTCCCGCCTTCCAGACGGTTTGACCATAGCCGCGCAGATCGTAGCGGATGGTGCGATAGTGTTGCGTAAAGATGGGGAACTGATCGTCCCACATGCGGCTATCCGCGATGCCCGCGTGTATCAAGAGCAAAGGATGGCCCTCGCCCGCGCATTCATAGTAGAGCGAGGCCGTTGGCACATCGAGGAAGCCAGTAGTTGAAGTGTGTTCTGACACAAAACATCTCCTGATTCAAAACATGGCAAACAAAGGCCATGTGTCCATTATAAAGTTGGATGGATGTTGTTCGCAGCAGAACTAAATCATCAGCGAGCGGTGCCGGGATAGTTCTACCGTGTTTCTTTTCTGTACAACCATCTCAGGCACCTCCTTTCTGACTTTGATATGCAGAGTATAACGCATTATGGGAGGGATGTGCAAGGCAAGCGCAAAAGAGTGTGTATAATGCGACCGCAAGCAGGAGGT
>DASTKD010000435.1:0-6920 GCA_035716135.1 Ktedonobacteraceae bacterium | reverse complement strand
ACAGGGTACGGGCGGCGGCTCTGCCCCGCCCTGGCATCTTTACCCTCAGTAAGTTTAGCGATTGATATGCATCGGCATGATTACGTAAGTGTAGTCATGCTCGCCTACGGGTCGAATCACGCCCGGTTTGGTGGGCGCGTTGGCTTCGAGCGCGACTTCTGAGGAGCCGATTACCCCCAGCACCTCTGAGAGATACTTGACGTTGAAGATGATCTGCATCTCAGGTCCATCTACGGCGGCATCGAGTACGTCTGTATTGTCGCCCAGGTCTTCAGCCGTTGCTTCGATCGTTATCGCGCCGGGTTCCAGTCCGTCATTGCCGCCCGGATTGATCTTGATACGGGTGATGTTTGAGCTATCGCGCGCGAATAACTCGGCGCGTTTGGCGGCTTCGGCGAAGGGTTTGGTTTCGATCACCGCGCGCGTGGAATGCTCTTTCGGGATGATCTGGCGGAAATTGGGAAACGCGCCCTCGATGAGCCGCGATACCAGGTCAAGCTGCGGCGTATGGAACAGGACTTGGCTGCGATTGGGCGTGACAATCATCTCAACCGGCCCCTCGGCAGGCAGGATACGCGCCAGTTCGGACAGGGTGCGCGCCGGAATAAGAATATCGCCGCGCGGGTGATCGTCTCCAGGCAGCGGCGCGATACGCACAGCCAGGCGGAAAGCATCGGCGGCGGCGAAGGTGATCTTCTCATCGCCCACCTGCACCAGCACGCCGGTCAGGACGGGGCGCGTATCGTCGGTGGCGGCGGCGAAGGCGACCTCTGCGATCATCTCCTTCAGCAGCACGGTGTCCAGCATGACGGGCGGCTCGCCACCTTCGGCGCTGGGGATGAGCGGGAATTCCGAGGCATCCATACCTTTGATGTTGGCGTTGCTGCCCTGGCCCTTGACGCTGAGCGTATTTGAATCGTCCGGCACGGACAGATCGACGGACGCCTGCGGCAGGCGGCTGACAAGGTCGGTGAGCAGTTTGGCGGGAACAGTGGTGCTTCCCTCTTCTTGAATCTGCGCATCAACCCAGCAATTAATGCCGATTTCCAGGTTTGTCGCGGAAAGCTTCAGCCGCCCCTGATCGGTTGCCAGCAAAATATTAGAGAGAATGGGCAGCGTGCTGCGATTTGAGACGGCGTGGCTCACGGCGGAGAGTCCACGGCTCAGGTCTTGTTGTTTACAGGTGATCTTCATGGCGATTTTCCTCCAGGCACTACCATAAAAGTCCATTCGGTATCCCGGTTAGTATACAGGATTCATCTAAAGAGAACAAGTTATCCCCAATTTATTGGGGATGAGTAGGATATTTAGGATTGTCGCTCTCTCTTCCATACCATTCTATTTGCGCGGGCAAGAAGTGGGCAATGAAGTAATCTACACCTTCTTATCGTCCTCGCCGAGCAACGGCGGCGCTTTGTACAGCCTGGTGGGTGTTTCCGACAAATGCATGGGCGATCCCGCCAGTTTGATCGTGCCGGCAGTTGGATGGTCGCATTCCCAGACGTAGCCGCGCGCCTGAATATGTGGGTCGTTGAAACTCTGGCTGACGGTATTGATGGGGCCGCAGGGAATACCGGCGGCGCGTAGTTCGGGCAGCCATTCGTCCGTGTCACGCTGCAAAAAGGCTTCTTGCAAGATGGGTACCAGTTCAGCGCGGTTGCGCACACGCTGCGGGTTGGTGGAGAAACGCGGGTCGCTCGCCAGGTCTTCGCGCCCCAACAATTGACACAATGCGCGATAGAGGCGGTCATTGCCGCACGAGACTACGCACATCCCGTCGCGCGTGTGAAACGCCTGGTATGGCACGATATTGGGATGCCCGTTGGCAAGACGCGGTGCCTCCTCGCCGGAGATCAGATGATTTGAGGCCACGTTGCTCAACATCGACATGGTGGTTTCGATCAGGGCAATATCGATGTATTGCCCCTTGCCTGTATGATCGCGCACGCGCAAGGCGGCCAGAATAGACAAGCAGGCAAACATCCCGGCGGAAACATCGCCAATCGGCGAGCCTACACGCTGCGGGTCGCCATCGACCTCGCCCGTCACGGCCATGACGCCCGATTCGGCCTGCGCCACGAAGTCATAGCCGGGCCGCGAGGCATAAGGGCCGGTCTGCCCGTAGCCACTGATGGAGCAATAGATCAGGCCAGGGTTGATGGCCTTCAGCGTTTCGTAATCCAGCCCCTGTTTCGCCAGCGTTCCCGGACGAAAGTTCTCTACCAGCACCGTCGCCGTGCGCGCCAGTTCGAGTATGCGCTGCTTGCCCTCCGGCGTGCTAAAATCGACGAGGATACTATGCTTATTGCGGTTCAGCCCCAGGTAATACGCGCTTTCGCCCGCGATATAGGGTGGCCCGAAGGCGCGTGTATCATCTCCCTTGCCCGGTTGCTCAACTTTAATCACCTTCGCGCCCAGATCGCCCAGCAGCATCGTGCAATATGGCCCGGCCAATACGCGCGAAAGATCAAGAACGACCACATCCGAGAGAACAGCTTGCATAGTACCTCCTGAATTCTAGCCTAACAAAAATAATGTTTTATTAGACATCCTCGTAGCTAGTAGCCTGGTGATTGTCTCCAGTTCCATCTTATGGCTAGTTTGTAAGCCTAAACTCGCAGCTATACCATCTGCATCAGTACTGAAGCGTGTATCAAGTTCCAATCTGAATGCACTGCTTTCCTCGTTTTGTGTCAGATGATATACATGAAAATGTGCTGAGTCACCTAAGAGAGCGTTATTCAGATGACCAAATCGAAAGGCTCCTTTTATGTAATTCATAAAATAATCTTGAATGACCAGGACAAGATGTTTGTTAATCTCTTCAAATGTTTGCACCTTGTGGTGTAGTTGGATCAGAATCGTTTTTGCCGTCATTTTCCAGTTCATGCCAAAGGTCTTATCTGAGTCGATAGCGGTATCTCCAGCTGGTATCTCTATACCTTTGGATTGCAGAAACCTTTGGCGCTCCGGCCAGATTGTGCCTGTTGTATCTAATGTTTGGAGTTCAATTCCAACAAAATCTCTAACTTCCTTGTTTCTTGCTGATACCAGAAAATAATCTACATTCCCTCCCGGAATACCTATCTCTGAAACGATATGTAGTTCGTTGCCAGGTTCATGTAGTGTTAGTAAGTGAATGCAGTCAAGAAAGATTTGCCGTCTCTCTAATAGCCGTTGAGGACAAATGATGACTTCTTTTTGTTCCCTGCCGTACAACACAGAGCAGGTGCCTATTGTGATATAAGGTTGGCTTTTTCTTACTTTGAGGCATTTCCTATGCAAATAAGGACAAATCTCTTGTTCTACTACAGACTCCCAATGCACTTCTAGTCCCGAACGAGTTGGCACTCCATAAAGCTCAAGTATTTTGGTCATAAAAGCCTGGTACACCTTTCCTCGGCAAGCTGTAAGTATTCTTTTGACAGGTCTATTCCAACCGATTTTCTTTCGAGGTTCTGCGCAACGTACATAGTTGTACCTGTTCCGCAAAACGGGTCGAGGACGATACCATCAGATGGGCAGGTAGCAAGTATAGGTATTTTGCATAAGTCTGCTGGATAGGGTGCAAAGTGTTCAGTTCGTTTTTGCGTATCCTCTGGCAGAATATCCCAGACATCGGCAGGTTTACTGCCTTCCGGGTGATATATGAGAAAATAAAATCCTTTCTCCTTTAACTCTCTGGCACGGCCTGAGACACGTTCTGATTCTGAATGAGTAGTTCTCTGTTGATTGCGAATAATCATTCTGAAGTCTGCAAGTTTGCCCATGCTGACTTTCGCCAGCATTTCCCCTAGAGCTTTCATGGCGGCTTTTTTTTCTTCAGCAGTTAATGATGTTGATAACTCTATCTGCCTTCTGTACCTGACTCCGCTTACGCCCGTTGCAGAGACGATGGAGCCGTTCACTACCTTCGCTTTTCCTGGCTCAGAGCGAATCCCGTCAATATTGTAATAATAATCTTTAGGTATCTTGACAAAGTGGAAGATACTTTCATGAACATTGCGCAGGCGATCTTGAGTGTTATCAAGTCCACCTTTTACCTTATTCCAGACCACGCTATTGCGTAAAATCCATCCCTGCTCATCGGTCATCTTTAAGGCAACGCGCCAGGGTATACCTACTAATGTTTTATTGAGATACGTATCACCTATATTGAGCCAGAATGAACCAGTCGGCTTCAATATTCTTTTTACCTGCGCGAATACCGCAAGCAGGTTTACGATATATTCCTGATAAGTATCTTCCAGCCCAATCCCCTGATGAATATATTCACGCTTGTTCCAGTAAGGAGGACTGGTCATGCAGAAGTCAATCGTTTCTGCTGGTAATTGTTTGAGAACAGTCAAAGCATTACCAGATATGAATAACGGCGCAATATCCTGCCCTCTGCTGTATGTCTCAAAAGCGCGGCGGATAGTAGGCGTAGGCACAGTATGCATTATTCTATCTTCGCTAATCATGCTTGACCTCTTACAAGTTTCTATTATTGTACCCCAATGCAGTTAGATTGGGTACATAGCAATGCCACTATACTCCATTTGTTCTGGTTTGAGTAGTGTTGATTGTCAATGATTTCCGCTTTTCCCTTGTCCTGCAAGAACATTCTCTATGGATGCTCTTGCTATGGTAATGCTGGAAGAATCTTCAACCTCCTTGTCGTGTTGGACTCCTTTCTTGTAG
Organism: Ktedonobacteraceae bacterium; assembly: GCA_035716135.1. Lineage (GTDB taxonomy): Bacteria > Chloroflexota > Ktedonobacteria > Ktedonobacterales > Ktedonobacteraceae > CF-113. Next base: position 2,237 of record DASTKD010000435.1, on the reverse strand, counting down.
TAGCGGCGTTAAACCATAGCGAGGGCATCCTCTTTTTCTGCTTGCTATCTGGCATTTCCTACGATAAAATAACGGGCAATGAGAGTGTAGATAGACAAGGAGGAAAGGCCATGTTCTGCTCAAACTGCGGCACGCACGCGCAGGATGGAGACCATTTTTGTAATAATTGCGGCGCTTCCTTACAGGCTACCGGTGGGGTTGTCGCTTCAGCGCCGCCGCCATTGCAGGCTGCTCAAGAGAAGTCTTCGCGGCGTGGCAGCGCGAGTAAGCCGCAGGACCCGTACAAAGATCAGATCGCACAACTCAAGCTCCAGCTTAAAGAGTTGAAACTGGACCTCAAGCAGATCACGACTCAGATGGCGAATGTGCGCTCGAACTATTTTGAAACCTCTGCGTTTGTGCCGCGCGGTCTCCTCAAATGGGGCTATAAGGGCATGGAAGATTTCAGACTGATGGGGCCTCAGCAGCAGAAACAGCAGTTGCAGCAGCATATCATGCAGCTTGAACGCCAGTTATTGTCTTTACAGCAGGCGCAAGCCGGGTGGAAGTACCAGCAGCAAAATAGCTAGCCAACAATAAGCAGCCATGATACAATAGGCCCATTACAACACAGAATCAGGGAATGGGTACATATTGCTCATCATGGTAGATATTATCGTCACGCTGGCGGAAGCTTTTCACGCGCAGCGCAAACAATTGTATATCGTTGGGGGGACGGTGCGCGATGGGTTGCTCCACCGGGGCAAATTTAACGATGCGGACATGGCGACCGACGCGAAACCCGATGAGATTAAGCGGATTGTGGCCCCCACACATCCTAACGCCGTCGTGCTGGTAGGCGAGCGCTTCGGCACGGTGCGCCTGCATTACGAAAACGAGATCATCGAGATCACCACCTTCCGCAGCGAACAATATAACACCGAGTCGCGCAAACCGGAGGTGTGTTTCGGCACAAAGCTGGAAGACGATCTGCTGCGACGCGACTTCACCATCAACGCTCTGGCGCGTCACCCACTGACAGGACAGATTAGCGATCCCTTCGGAGGAAAACAGGACCTTGAGGCGCATATATTACGCGCCGTAGGCAACGACCCCGATAAACGCTTCGACGAAGACCCCCTGAGATTGCTGCGGGCTGTGCGTTTCGCGGCCCAGCTTGACTTTACCATCGAGCCTCAGACACGGCGATCGATGATCCGCCAGGCGCATAAGCTGCAAAAGATTTCGCGCGAACGTATCCGTGATGAAATGAATAAACTCCTGCTCTCCGATCATCCCGCGAAGGGGTTGGATTTGCTGGTGGAACTGGGTCTGATGCAATGGATTGTGCCGGAAGTGCTGGAGTTGCGCGGCGTCAGTCAGGCCGCGACGAGTTCGGGACGCGCTGCTCATAGCAAGGATGTGTACGCGCACGTTTTGCGTGTGGTGGAACGTTCCTCGCCCCGTCTGGTATGCCGTTGGAGCGCGTTGCTGCACGACATCGCCAAGCCGCGCACGCGCACCGTCGAGGATGGCAAGGTGCATTTCTTCGGACACGAGGATGTCGGGGCAGCTATGGCGCGTGGTATTCTCAAGCAGTTGCATTTTGACCGCGACTTCATCGAGAGCGTATCGCGCATTGTGCGTTTGCATATGCGAGCCAACGCCTATCAATCCGACTGGACGGATGGCGCGGTGCGGCGGCTGATGCTCGATAGCGGCGACGACCTGCCGGACTTGCTCGATCTTTCGCAGGCCGACATCACCAGCTACCGCGCCGATAAAGTATCGCGCGCCGTCGCCCGCGTGGCCGAACTGGCCGCGCGCTGCCAGCATTTGAAAGAGGAGGCGGAACGTGTGCCGATCAAGAGTCCTCTCGATGGCAACGAACTGATGGCGCTCTTCAATCGCCCGCCAGGACCCTGGCTGCGTCCCATCAAAGAACACCTGCTCGGCCTCGTCATCGATGGCATACTTTCCCCTGATGACAAAGAACAGGCGGCGCGGATTGCGGAAGCGTTTATGGAAGAAAACGACTTGTAGAGGAAGAGCAATGAGCGCGGCACGCGACGAGATTGTGCAGTATCTCAACGACTACTTGCAAATAGGAAAGTTCAGGGACTATTGTCCCAATGGGATGCAGGTGATTGGACGCCCGGCGGTCAATCGCATAGGACTGGGCGTTAGCGCGAACCTGGAGTGTTTCCGGCAGGCGAGCGAGCAGCAGGCGGATATGCTGATTGTGCATCATGGGCTGT
>DASTKD010000434.1:0-3158 GCA_035716135.1 Ktedonobacteraceae bacterium | reverse complement strand
AGAGCATGGCGACCGCGAGGGTCGCCACTACTATACCCGAAAACGGGCAGAAGACGTAGTATAGTAGTGGCGACCCTCGCGGTCGCCATGTGAGATGATCTTGTAAACTTGACACAATGCGCATTATAGTGTATCTTAGCGTTGTTATCATGACATCTGAAACGCAATGATCGGGAATAGTAGACGCAAGTGTAGCCCTATAGCGAGCCGGGAGAGTGCAAGCCGGTGGATGATGCAGCGTCGAACCCGCCTGAGAGCGTCAGCGAGAAGCTGACCGGGACCTCACCGTTATCATGAGGAAGCGGTTCGCACTAACAATCGAACCGCGTAAAGTGGAGCAATGCTTTTTACTATTGCTCAATCAAGGTGGTACCACGGGCCATTGACTCGTCCTGAATGAAATAGCGGGGCGGGTTTTTTTATTGCCCGTTTGTATATGGACTTCGGGCTTATGCGTAGGAGCGCTCGGGACATATGTGAGGCAATATGAGATTACAATTGGATGATAGCTTGCGCAGCCGCATCGCGGGTGTCACCTTTGGTATGGTGACAATCCAGGGAGTGACGGTGCGCGAGCGCAATGACCGGCTCTGGGGCCAGATAGAGGCGTTAAGCCAGCGTATGGCCTCCATATTCACGCTGGAGCGGCTGGCAGAAAACGCGCAAATCGCGGCGGTGCGCGGGCTGCAAAAATCGTTTGGCTTTGACCCTACGCGCTATCGCCCATCGTCCGAGGCGTTATTGAGGCGCGTCCTGAAAGGCCAGGGGCTGCACCAGGTCAATTCTGCCGTAGATGTCAACAACCTGTGTTCGTTGGAATGGCTGTTACCAATGTGCATTTATGACCTGCGCAACGTCAACGGGCAGGCGCGGGTGCGCATCGGGGAGCCAGGCGAGCAATATCCGGGCATTGGACGACAAATGTTTCAGGCGGAGAATAAGGTGATTATCGCCGACGCAAGCGGCATCATGGGCAGCACCGTCTCCGATTCCGAACGTACCAAAGTGACGACAGCTACAACAGCTATCCTGCTGGCGATCTACGCGCCATCCAACCTCGACTCGCGTATGATCGAGCGTTACGCCGCCCTCGCGGGTCAGCGCATGGTCGAGTTTAACGGCGGCCAGACGAGCGATATATGCGCTCTGACCGTTTGAAAAAGCCATAGCACAACGAGAGATACAAGAAATTACAAGGAGAAACGAATGCGAGTTTCACAACAATTAACCAAAACCTTACGCGAGGCACCGCGTGACTCAGAGGGCGGCAACCAGGAATTACTGGTGCGCGGCGGCTTTGTCCGGCAATTGACTGCCGGCGTCTATAGCTACCTGCCGCTCGGCTATCGCACCATTCGCAAGATTTCGCAAATCACGCGCGAGGAGATGGATCGCGCGGGCGGCCAGGAGATTTCGATGCCGGTCATCCAGCCTAAGGACCTCTGGGATAAACAGCCCGCTACTGGCCCGACGCGCACAGAGGCGATGGGCGACGTGCTTTTCAAGCTGAAGGACCGCAAAGGGCGCGATATGGTGCTTGGCCCGACGCATGAAGAGGTCGTGACCATCTTAACTGCCGAGTTTGTGCGCAGCTACCGCGACCTGCCACAGTTGATCTACCAGATACAAACCAAGCTGCGCGACGAGCCGCGCCCGCGTGGTGGGCTGCTGCGCGTGCGCGAGTTCATCATGAAAGACCTGTACAGCTTCGATGCCGATTACGAAGGCATGGATGTCAGCTATCGCAAGATGGCGAATGCTTACCGCGCCATTTTCACGCGCTGCGGCCTGCATTTCATCGTCATTGAGGCTGATAGTGGCGCGATAGGCGGCAAGGATTCGCAAGAGTTTCTTGCCATCACCGAGGCGGGTGAAGACGACGCCATGATGTGCGATAACTGCGATTACGCCGCGAACCGCGAGAAGGCGGAGTTTGTGCGCACAGAGCTGCCCCGCGAACCAGAGGCCGCGCTGGAAGAGGTCTACACCCCCGATTGCAAGTCGATCAGCGATCTGGCGGCGTTCCTGCATATTGAGGAGGCCAGAACCATGAAATCTGTCTGCTACGTAGCGGGCGGCAAAATGGTGATGGCGGTTGTGCGCGGCGACCTGGAGATCAACGAAGTGAAGCTCTCCAATATGCTCTATCGCGCCGGCATCAACGCGGCTGATATGCACCTGGCGACGCCGGAGGAACTGGCACAGGCGGGTATCGTGGCGGGTTATACTTCGCCGGTAGGCAAGGACGAGCGCGTCTTCATCGTGGCCGACATCTCGCTCAAACTGGGCAACAACTTCGTGGCAGGCGCGAATCGCGTTGACTACCACTTCAAGAACGTCAATTATCCGCGTGATTTCCGCGTTGATGAGTGGGAAGACATCGCTTCAGCTTATAGCGGCGCGACTTGCGTGCGCTGTGGTGGCACACTACGCGCCGTGCGCGGCAGCGAAGTAGGCCACATCTTCAAGCTTGGCACCAAGTATAGCGACCTGTTCGATGCCACCTTCCTGGATGCTGAAGGCGCGGCGCATCCTATGTTGATGGGCTGTTATGGCATAGGCGTCGGGCGCATCATGGCGACGTTAGTGGAGCAGAGCCACGACGAGAAAGGCATCATCTGGCCGTTCAGCGTCGCGCCCTATCACGTCGTACTGGTGGGACTCGACCTGGAAAAAGAAGAAAATCGCCAGGCAGCCGAACAACTCTACGCCGATCTCCAGGCGGCAGGCGTCGAAGTAATCTACGATGACCGCGCCGAGACCGCCGGCGTCAAATTCAACGATGCCGACCTGCTTGGCTACCCGCTGCGCGCCGTAATCAGCAAACGCTCCCTGAAAAATGGCGGCGTAGAGATCAAGCTGCGCTCCCAGAAAGAGAGCCGAGTCGTTCCATTGACCGATGCCGTGCAGGTGATACAGGACGAGATTCGGAGAGGGATGGAGACGGCGTAAATGCTTAAAAGGGATCTATGAATGTAAATGTAGGGACGCGATTTATCGCGTCCCTGATGAATTTTGCCACTCGAACGGGATCATCAAACGTGTTGGGATGCTTGCGGTCCAATGCGTCCTGTAGGGACAAGGGGTGGGGTTGAGTGGATGAGGGGGCCTTGTGCTTGTCCTCGTCGCTACATGTTTCCGTTGAGGTTTTATGATAT
>DASTKD010000433.1:0-10948 GCA_035716135.1 Ktedonobacteraceae bacterium | reverse complement strand
CGGGATGCCCTGTCCTCGTTCTGCTCTTCTGCCTGGATTTAGCTATGGATGTGGCTACCCCTCAACAATCTGGCATCCTTACCATCTGGTTCGATCCGATGAGACAAGGTTTACCACCGGATAGTTTAATCCATCCAGGTCACATTATTCACCAGCTTCCAGAACTTCTTGAATTGCTTGAAACACCTACGCCTTCAACATATGGTCGCGTTTGACTATATGCGTTCCACTGAACCCTTTAGTGCTTCACGTAACGCATTCTGTATTTGCCCATATTCATGTATCTTTTCTTCCAGGAAGCGTTCAATAGTAAAGACCCGTTCAAGCATCCGATAGTTGTTGGTTTGATAGCACAATGTGGTGGCTTCAATGGCAAGTTTTCCACCATTGGCAATATCTCCACCGCGTACCAGTGCCATTGCTCTTGCTGTTTTTAGCACTAACCCCCAATGAGCAGTTGCTGGTAGTTGCTTTTCGGCCAAATCCAGATACTCTAAGCCCTTTGTTGTTTGTCCTATCCACCCATAGCTCTTCCCGTATTCCTCGTAAACCGCACCGAGATTATAAAGTCCTTTGGTAATACCGGTATGTGGGGCAGCGCCTAATTCCGTTGCTTCTGCCATTGCATTTTCAAACCCCCGTATGTCTCGCTTTGTCATAAAAGCACGTCCTAACAGCTGAAGGGTATTTCCTCGCGCTTCTGCATCCGAGGTTGTATCTCGTGCCGTCTCAAGATAGCTAATGGCCTCATCGATATATCCCTGACGCCGCAGCATGTCGCCCTCATAGGTCAACGCGATATTCAAGAGGAGATTATCCTTGAGAAGGCGGGCAATATTCTCCATTTCATGATAGTGCTGAAACGCTGCTGGTACTTTTTCGGTGCGAGAGGATTCAGAGGTAATATGACCTGCGACGTGACGCACGCGCGCTAAGCGGCTTAACCATTGGGCATCTTCAGAGGTAATTTGCAGCGAGACATCGCGCACTAGCTTCTCAACAAAGGCACGCCCCTCAACATAGCGAAGCTGCTGGAGGTACGCCCAGCCTTGTTCAATCGCCTCGTCTACCTGTTCAAGCGTGCGGGGGGCGTAGAGAGAAGACGACAATCCAAGATGTTCATAGTCAAGACCCAGAGTGTCGGCAATACGTTTGAGTTCATCTACTTGCTGTGGGATTTGTCCAGTAATCCATCGCCGCAATGTACGCTCGTCTATATGCAGTTTGTCCGCCAAATCTTTTTGTTTGAGATGATGTTCACGTCTGTAATGTTCAAGAGCTTGACCAAGAGGTATGCCCAATTGGTTTTTGCCATCATTTGGTACCATGATTGTCCTCTTCCTTATCTTGTTACGCTTTCAGACAGACGCAATAACGGCAGAACGTGTCCTTTACTTATAAACAGCTTTCCGCAATACTCTAAATAGACCTATTTGACCTCATTATAGCAGGATGGATAGAGTGTGACAAACAAAGGAAAGGGGTTTTACTGTATGGATGAGCCTGAATGTAAGAGCGAAGTGGCGCGCGTCATGCGCCAGATCGATCTGGAACTGGAGGCCGCCCAACGTGGGCTGTCCGGTTACGCCATCAGCGCGCGGCACGATTTCATCAACGCGCGAATGCAGCGCGGCGGCGAGCGCATCTTGCGTTTAATCGACGAGGGCAAGCACGAGGAGGCGCAGGCGCTGATGAATACAGATAATTGGGGCGTGAAAGGACGAACAAAGGACGATGCCACGACGCCTGACGGGACAATCGAAGGGAAAGCAGAAGAGAAGCAGGAGATCAAAAAGGATGACACACAGACCAGCGCGTGAGCTGCCGACGGTACCCGTCGGCTTGAATGACCTGGCAGCACTCAGAAGCATCATCAGTGGCTATCTGGTGGTCTTGCGTCGCACTGCCGCGCAGTCACTACAACGCCAAACACAGGTGTATTTGTTAGAGGGCGTCTATCAACGCTTGACAGGTATCTCTGCTCAGGCGTTGGAGGCGCGTATCTACTTGAGCGTGCCGGAGGTGGAGGCGTTGAATACCGCCCTGCTGGACTTTGCCGCCTTTGTGCGCCAGAAGGTCCCATCTTCGGCGGAACGCGATGAGACCTTGCAGGCGTTGGAACTATTAAGGCAGCAACTGCTGAAGATGCTTTAAGCTTGCGCGGCGGGCGTTTGTCGCCTGCCACGTTCAAAGCGCGTTCTTAACTGGCCGCAGGCAGCCGCGATGTCGTCGCCGCGTTCGGCGCGTACTGTATTGCTTACGCCGTGCTGGTGCAGGATGTCGCGGAATGCGCGAATGGCTTCCCCGCCGGGTGGGCGATAGCCGGCGGAGGTGGCATTGACGGGAATGCAATTGACGTGCGCGAATTGTTTGAGCGGCGCGAGCAGTTCTCCCAGCTTGTGAGCATACTCAGGCGTATCGTTGATGCCTGCCAGCAGCACGTACTCAAACGTGACCTGTCGCCGTGTGGTCGTAATATACTCCTGGCAGGCGGCGATCAATTCCTCTACCGGGTATTTGCGATTGACGGGCATGGTTTTGCTGCGCAGTTCATCGGTTGGCGCGTGCAGCGAGATAGCCAGGTTGACCTGTAACTGCTCCTGGCTCAGTTTGCGAATGGCGGGAACCAGCCCCACCGTCGAAACGGTCATATGCCGCGCTCCCAGATTGAAGCCGTCCGCGCTATTGAGGATACGCAACGCTCGCAGGGTATTATCGTAATTGTGCAGTGGTTCGCCCATGCCCATCAAGACAATGTTGGTGATGTGGTCGATGGGCGCGCTACCGGGCAAGCCCTGCGCCGTCCAGGATGCGGCCTGCAGTTCGCGCGCGAAGTAGAGCGCCTGTGCCACAATCTCCCCCGCGCTCAAATGGCGATCGAAGCCCATCTGGCCCGTCGCGCAAAATGTGCAACCATAGGCACACCCCGCCTGCGTCGAGACGCACACGGTGGCGCGCGCGCTATTCTCGCCCAGCGGTGGGTAAAGCATCAGCACCGACTCGATCAGCTTGCCATCTTCCAATTCTAAAAGAATCTTGCGCGTGCGATCATCCTTAGAATGTTGTTCGCTGCGCACAATCATGGGGCCAATACTGGCCTCGCGCGCCAATTTCTCACGCAGCGCAAGCGAAAGATTGGTCATGGCCGAAAAATCAGTCACGAGCCGCTGAAAGAGCCATTGATAGATTTGTTTGGCGCGAAACGGTGCTTCCCCGCGCTCCACCAGCCACTGCTGCACCTCTGGCAACGTGAGACCAAGCAGGTCGGTCTTCCTTATAATAGTTGTATTTGTTGTTGGGATAAAAGCGGTTGACATGGCTTCATTATAGCACTTTCCTACCCTGCCTGATAGTATCAAGGAGGCCAGGTATCCATGCATGGATACCTGGCCTCCTTGATACTCGCGGGCGCTTATTTCACCTGGTCACTTACCGGTGCGGCTTACGCTCTAAGGAGCATACGCGGCTAGCGGCTGATAAAGGTCACTCCCGGACCAGGAGCAAACTCAACATAGGTGACTTGCCACGGATAGAGTCCCCAATTCATGTTACTGGCGATCACATGGCCGTTACTTAAAATTCGCTCTACCACCCCGACGTGGCCTAAACCGTAGGCACCCTGTACCCACGGTTGCAGGTCGATGATAGAGCCTACCGACGGGCTACCAGACACATGCCAGCCGAACTGATAGGCGCGCGCCGTCCACTGCCAGGCGTTTGACTGTGTTGTCCACGGCACAAAGTAGCCGTGTATCTGGTAGTAGCGTTGATTGGCCCACCACGTACACTGTCCATATGGGAAGACGTTCCCGTTTCCAACAGCCGATGCCGGGCTATTAGAAGACAGCGTAGTGTTCGCTGGCGCGCTCTGCACCGGCGAACTACTATGGCTCACCGTTCCACGCGCCGGAATGCAGATGACCTGGTTGACCGAGATAAAGTTGGGGTTTGCTATATGGTTGTAAGATGCGAGACTCCCCCAGTTCGTACCATAGCGGGCAGCTATCCCGCCGAGCGTATCACCCCGAACGACTACATACGTGCTGGCACCGTTTGAGCAGGAAGAGAACGATTGTGCATGTGCATTCCCGGCATTCAGGCCGAAGCTCACACTTAAAAAGAACACTCCCAGCAACGCTGCTATACTAAGCTTCACTACAAAACGTACCCTACTAAATTGCTGGAATTGCTTCCAGACTTGTTGATATATTCGCAAATTACCTTCCTCTAGTTAAGACTTGCAGCGCCCGCAAAGTCTTTGTTGCTGCGTTTTTCCCACGAAAATGCATCATTTGCAAAATCAGGGGAAGTAATTCAAGCAACGTTGCATATAGTAGCACAGACATAAAGATACAAATTGACATATTTTGAAATAAAATGGATGTATGAGAGGGCTTTATAGCTGGAAATACAGAGATTTGGGCAGAGGTATTTTTATGTAAAGTATCATGAGGAGATAGGAGAAATGGGCTATAATGCAAAGAGATGTGCGGGTTGAGCTTTTCGGTTGTATCAACTGTTGCAAACATGCGTTCATGTGTGCTATAATCGGCATGGTATAATGACGAGAGAAAACAGATGAGAAACAGCGGATGAAAAAAAAACCACCGCCCTCTGTTTGGGGTTCCCTGGCGTTAATGGGCCAACTCGGTTTTACCATCGCCATTCCCCTGGCTCTGGGAGCCTGGGGAGGAAGCTATCTTGATGGCATTACTCATACGAAATCTTTGTATTTATTACTCGGGCTGCTGCTTGGCCTGATTGTTGGCGTCTATGGGGCGTACCGTTTATTTTCCCGGTTCTTTTGACTAGATAGGATAGACGGAGCGAGCACTCAACTTCAAACAGACCTGGCAGAGAGCGCGGTAAGTAGGGAGGACACCGCGTGTTCTTGCAATGGAGACTTCAAAGTTTCAACATCCCACCGGATGTGATATTCACTCCGTTTGGTTTTTCCATCACCAACACCTTGCTTTGCACCTGGATAACCCTTGTTTTGCTGGTTATCATTATCTACTTTGGTACGCGCAAACGCAATATCATCCCTTCTGGCTTCCAGAATTTTGTGGAATGGGGCTATGAAGGCATCCTCAACCTGGTGGTGGGAGTTGTGGGCAGGGAAAAGGCCAGAAGGTTTTTCCCGCTGGTTGGCGTGTTCTTTTTCTTCGCGCTGTTCGCCAATCTACTCGATATTCTGCCCGGCATCGATACCATCGGCTGGGTAGACCAGAGCAAAGTGCTTGCGGCACATCTCAACCCGCCGGGCAGCTTTTTATTGTCCGGCGCTTATACCAGCATGATTATTCCCTGGTTTCGTCCGCCGACTACCGACCTGAATGTGACGTTTGCGATGGCCTTGATTTCTGTGATAGTGACGCAGATCTTTGGCTTTGTGGCGCTGGGCGCAGGCCAACACCTGGGTAAGTACTTCAAGTTCAAAGAGTTGTTCACGAATGGCGTTCAGGGACCAATCGAGTTCTTCGTCGGCATCATAGAGCTTATTACCGAAATTTCGCGCGTGCTTTCGTTCGCTTTCCGTCTTTTCGGCAACATCTTCGCCGGTAGCGCGGTGCTGGCCGTCTTTGCCTTCCTGGTACCCGCTCTTGGAAATATCATATTCATCCCATTTGAAATCTTCGTGAGCCTGGTGCAGGCTCTGATCTTCGCCCTGCTGACTCTGGTCTTTATGGAAATGGCGGTCACTTCTCAAGAACATGCCGCGGATGAAAGCGAGCATGAAGCCGAAGAAGAATATGTCCATAACGAGGAAAAGGAACTGGCAACCAGCCACTAACACACATTTCACAGTTTTTTCATCGTGCTTGCTACTCGTGGCAATTTGCGCCGCGATTGCATAAATTAACAAGTAATTAGAGGTTTTGTCCTTTAAGGAGGTTCATCATCATGACAGGTTCAGTCGCAACACTCGCAGTAGCGCTCGCTATCGGCCTGGGAGCCATCGGCCCTGGCATTGGTATCGGTATCGCCGCAGGTCAGGCATTCAGCGCCATCGGTCGCAATCCTGAAGCAGAGCCGTTGATCCGTATCAACATGTTCATTGGTCTGGCATTCGCCGAAGCTATCGCTATCTATGCCCTGGTTATCGCCTTCGTACTCAGCGGCAAATAATACTGCCCGCGTTGCAAGCGCGAGGTAAGCAGTCAGAGCATAAAGAATATGGCTGGTCCTCGCCTTGCGGCGAGAAAAGGAGGCGCATACACAATGCATACAGTTGTTTTCGCCGACCTGCTCGGCGGATTTGGCATCAATCTGGGCGCGTTTCTTTCGCAGCTTGTCAGTTTTACCATCGTCTTCTTGATCCTGTGGCGCTGGGGCTTTCCCGCCATCCAGCGCACGCTCGATAAGCGGCAGGCCGTAATCCGCGAAGGTGTGGAGAACGCCGCACAGGCCAAACGCGACCTGCAAAACGCCAACGAGCAGGCCGAACAGATTAAACGACGCGCGCAACAGGAGGCGCAAGACATCATTAGCCACGCGCAGAAAACCGCCGAACGCGAATCTGCCCGTATTCAGGAGGAGACGCAGGCGCGACTTCACCAGATGGAGCAGCAGCAGGTCGCGCGCGTGAAACAGGAAGCAGCGCAGGCGCGTGAAGAGCTTAGCCGCCTGGTCGTCAATCTCTCGATCAGCGCTGCCAGTAAAGTAATCAGTAAATCGGTTGACACGAAGGATAACCGCCGCCTGGTGGAAGAATTCGTGACCGCCAGTGAGACAGAGGAACGTTAATGCTAAAGGGAGCGATAGGACGGCGCTATGCCGAAGCCATCTTCGAGATTGCGCGTGAGCACAATACCATCGATCGCACCCTCGATGACGTTCAGGGCATCGCCAGCCTGTTCTCTAAACGCAAGCTGGCTTACCTTTTGAACGAGCCAAAGATCCCCGCGCAGCGCAAAGAAAACGCCATTCGCCAGGCGCTGGCGTCTAAGGTGCTGCCCACGTCGCTCAACCTCGCCCTGCTGGTTGTGCAGCGCGAACTGGTTGAGGCCATGCCCAACATCGCCAGAGAACTCGCGCAACTGGTGTTGAACTATAAGAATCAGGCGGTCGCGGAAGTAACGACGGCAGCGCCCATGGATGAGCAGCAACTCAAGCAAGTCACGCAGGCGCTGGAACATATGACAGGCAAAACTATTCTCATGCAGACAAAGGTTCAGCCGGAAATTCTCGGTGGGGTGATTGCCCGCGTGGGCGACCAGATAATCGACGGCAGTATTCGCCATCGCCTGGCAGCTCTGAAACAGCAGTTGCTGACAGGCGTCGCGGTTAGCGCCAGCGATTTCTCCGGTTCAGAGAACGCGGAAACTCCTACCGGTACGACACAGCAGCCCGCGAGCGAACCGAGTAGCATTCAATGAGGAGGAACGACGATGGCATCATGGGCTGACGAAATCAGCGCCATCATAGAGAAGAACATCGCAGGGTTCGGTGGGAGCGAGACTGAAACCGCCAGCGTCGGCACCGTGATCGCGGTGCAAGACGGTATCACGCGCGTCTACGGCCTGCAAGATGTAAAATATCTCGAACTGGTAGAATTTCCCCGCACCGGGATCATGGGCATGGCCTTTAACCTCGAAGAGGAAACGGTGAGCTGCCCCATTCTGGGCGATTTCACGCAGATTCGTGAAGATGACGAAGTGCGCACCACGGGCCGCGTTATCTCGGTCCCCGTCGGTGACGCGCTGATTGGCCGCGTGGTGAACCCATTGGGCGAGCCAATCGACGACAAAGGACCCATCATCACCGACAAGACCCGCCCCATCGAGCGTGTCGCCCCCGGCGTGATTACGCGCCAGCCGGTGAACACGCCCGTACAAACCGGTATCAAAGCCATTGACAGCATGATCCCCATCGGGCGCGGCCAGCGCGAACTGCTGATCGGCGACCGCCAGACGGGTAAAACGGCTGTGGCTATCGACACCATCATCAACCAGAAGGGCAAAAACCTGATCTGTATCTACGTGGCTATCGGTCAGAAGAACTCGTCCGTAGCCCGCACGCAGGCTATTCTGGAAGAACACGGGGCGATGGAGCATACCATCATCGTGGTAGCGGGTGCATCTGACCCCGCGCCGCTCAAATACATCGCGCCCTACGCCGGCTGCTCGATGGGTGAAGAGATCATGGAGTCGGGGCGCGACGCGCTCATCATCTATGACGACCTGACCAAACACGCCGAAGCCTACCGCAACATCTCGCTCATCATTCGCCGACCACCCGGACGCGAGGCGTATCCAGGCGACGTGTTCTACCTGCATTCACGCCTGCTGGAACGCGCTGCCCGCCTCAACGACGACTACGGCGGTGGTTCGCTGACAGCGCTGCCCATCATCGAAACGAAGGCTAACGACATCTCGGCCTACATCCCGACGAACGTCATTTCGATCACCGACGGGCAAATCTTCCTTGAGACAGACCTGTTCAACGCCGGTCAGCGACCCGCCGTGAACGTCGGTCTCTCGGTCTCGCGCGTGGGCGGCAACGCGCAATCGCGCGCGATGCGCCAGGTGGCAGGCTCGCTGCGTCTCGACCTCGCTCAGTTCCGCGAGTTGGCCGCGTTCGCGCAATTCGCCTCCGACCTGGACAAGGCCACCAGGAGTCGCATTGATCGCGGCCAGCGCCTGACCGAAATTCTCAAGCAGCCGCAGTACGCGCCCACGCCGGTAGAGAAGCAGGTAATGATTATCTATGCTGCTACCAATGGCTACCTGGACGATGTGAGCCTCGATAAAGTGGGCGAATGGGAAACCGCGTTCAATCGCTTTATGGACGCCAGCCATCCGGATATCGGCCAGGAAATTGTCGAAAAATCGGTCAAGGGGCGCGATAAGATGTCGGATGATCTGTTGAAACGCCTCGGCGACGCCATTAACGAGTTCAAGCAGACCGCAGCGCCTAAATAGGAGAACGGATATGCCATCAACCAGAGCAATCCGGGGGCGCATCCGGTCGGTAAAAAACATCGCTCAGATCACCAGAGCCTTGCAGATGGTGGCGAGCAGCAAGATGCGCAGAGCGCAGGAGCGCGTAGAGCAATCGCGCCCCTACGCCGAGCAACTGCGCGCCCTGGTTTCGCGCCTCGCGCGCGTGACCGGCGAAGATGTGGGAGAGTTGGCCCTGCTCACGCAACGCCCGGTACGTAACATCGGCTATGTGCTGATTACACCTGATCGCGGCATGAGCGGCGCGTTAGCCAGCAACATCAATCGCCGCGCGCTCACGAGCGCGCAGGAACAGCAGAAAACATTCGCGGAACAGGGAAACCCTCCGGGCATTGAGTACGTGACGGTTGGGCGCAAAGGCCGCGATTTCGTGATGCGCAACCAGTTCCACCTGGCGGCGGAATTCACGAACTACGGCGATAGACCCTCTCTGCTCGATGCTTCGGCCATGGCCGAAGTCGCCAGAGATGCTTTCCTGAAAGGGGAAGTGGACGTGGTCTACCTGGTCTATCCCAAATTCGTCAACACGGTCACGCAGCAGCCAACGGTAGTACAACTGCTGCCGGTTCAGCCACCCACTGATGAAGATGGGTCGGGCAACGAAAACGTTGAGTACATTTACGAACCTGACGCGGCCAGCATCTTTGAAGCCCTGCTGCCTCGCTATATCAACATTCAGGTCTACCAGGCGCTGCTCGAAACGCTGGCAAGCTTTTATTCAGCGCAAATGGTAGCCATGAAAAACGCGACCGACAACGCGAAGGACCTCCTTCAAGACTTGAACCTTACCTATAATAAAGCGCGTCAGGCCAGCATCACGACCCAGATTCTGGAGGTTGTGGCAGGCGCGGAGGCGTTATAGGCTTACCGGGGTTGCCTGAAGGCGATCCCGCTGGAGAAAATACATGACAACACAAACAGGCATAAAGGGAAAAATTGTGCAGGTGCTTGGCGCTGTGGTAGACGTTGAGTTTCCAACCGATAAATTGCCGGAAATCTACAACGAACTACGCACCCGCGCCGCCGGCGCTGACAAAGATCTCGCCCTTGAGGTCGAGCAGCACCTGGGCAACAACTGGGTGCGCTGCGTGGCGATGGGGCCAACCGACGGCTTGCAGCGCGGTCTCGACGTGTTCGATATGGGAGAACAGATCACTGTTCCCGTCGGCCCCAAAACGCTGGGACGCATTTTTAACGTACTCGGACAGGCCGTAGACAACAAGCCCGAAGTGGAAGATGCGCCGCGGTGGCCCATTCACCGGCCCTCGCCCGATCTGGAAGACCAGGCGGCTACCATCGAGGTCTTTGAGACGGGCATCAAAGTTGTTGACCTTATCTGCCCCTTCATGAAAGGCGGCAAGATCGGCGCGTTCGGCGGCGCGGGCGTCGGCAAGACCGTTATCATTCAGGAACTCATCAACAACATCGCCAAAGGTCACGGCGGCTATAGCGTCTTCGCGGGCGTGGGCGAGCGCACCCGCGAGGGAAACGACCTCTACCACGAAATGCAGGAAGCGAAGGTCATCGACCGCCTGGCAATGGTCTTCGGCCAGATGAACGAGCCTCCCGGCGCGCGCCTGCGCGTGGCCCTGAGCGCCCTGACCATCGCGGAATACTTCCGCGACGAAGAGGGCAAAGACGTGCTGCTCTTCATCGACAACATCTTCCGTTTCACGCAGGCCGGCGCGGAAGTGTCCGCCCTGCTCGGCCGTATGCCATCAGCCGTAGGCTATCAGCCCAATCTGGCGGAAGAGATGGGCGAACTGCAAGAGCGCATCACCTCGACCAAACGCGGCTCGGTCACATCCATGCAGGCCGTCTACGTGCCTGCTGACGACTACACCGATCCGGCTCCCGCCACCACATTCGCGCACCTGGACTCCACGATTGTGCTGGAACGCTCCATCTTTGAGCAGGGTATCTACCCCGCCATTGATCCACTGGCCTCCACCAGCCGCCTGCTCGACCCACAGGTCGTCGGCGAG
>DASTKD010000432.1:0-3076 GCA_035716135.1 Ktedonobacteraceae bacterium | reverse complement strand
CGGGTAGAGCGATTGCGCGGCATGCATGATCTCTTACCGGAGGCGTATCAACATCAACGTTGGGTAATAGATCGCCTGAGCGCTTTCCTGGCACAGGCAGGCTATACTGCTGTGGATTCTCCTATAATCGAGCGCAGCGATCTCTTTCTTGCTAGTTTTGGGCAAGAGTTATGGCAGAACCTTTATACCTTTCGCCTGCATAATCGCGACCTCTGCTTGAGGTCGGAATACACCGCTTCTATCTGCCGCCTGTACCTGGATCATTGTCAGCAGCAGCCTTTACCACTGCGTTTTCAATATGCCGGGCCGATTTTTCGCTATGAAGCACCTGGGCGCAATCGCTATCGCCAGCATACCCAGCTGGGCATCGAACTACTGGGGGGTCACACCGCCCTTGCCGACGGCGAAATGTTGCAGCTTGCCTGCGATATGCTCAATGAATTGCAAATCAGCAGCTATCGCCTGGAACTCGGACATATTGGAGTTGCCAGCGGCTTCATTAATCGCCTGCACCTCGACGATCACGCGGCCCGTTTGTTGCTCAGCTTGATGGAGCAGATCAGCCGTTCCGAAGAAGGTGAGAGGCTGGCTCAAGCGCGCCTGGAAGCATTGTATCCACTTAACGTTACGGGCGAAGGTGGTAGCGAGGCTGTTTCTGGAAGCCTGGGGCCCGAGGTGGGAGCCAGCTATATAACATCTCTCCTGAGCGGCATCAGCATCTCCTTTGATGATGCAGACGCGCGAGGTGAGGTCATTGAGCGCTTTCTGTGGAAAGTGGGACGCAGCGAGCAACGGCGGCAAATACTGTACGCTCTGGAGTTTCTGCGAGCGCTGCACGCAGTCTCGGGATCGCCTCCCGGCGTTTTTGAGAAGCTACGCGATCTTTTAGCGCGTTATGAACTCGACCCGGGCCCGTTAGCGGAACTGGAACAGCTGGTAACGATTGTCGAGCAGTGCGGCGTTCCAACTCAGCAAATTGTGCTCAACCTCTCGCTCGGGCGTGGCGTCAGCTACTATACCGGGTTGGTCTTTGAAATTCACGCCCAGGATGAGGATGGTTTTGACAGCCAGCTCTGTGGCGGAGGTCGCTATGATCATCTCATGCGCGCGATCGGCGGCGCGCGCGAAATCAATGCCTGTGGCTTTGCCTGTGGCGTTGAACGTCTCGTGGCGCTTTTGCCCAAAAGCAACCTTCCTCAAATCGAGGCAACGCAAGCATTAGTTATTCCGGTGAGCATCCAGGATATGCCGTATGCCTTGCAGGTAGCGCGTTCAGCCCGCACGCAGGGCATGTGTACGGAGGTAGATGTGACCGGACATGGAGTTGGAGCGGGTTTGAAATTGGCAACGAAGAAGCAGATACCGTTAGCGCTTATTGTTGGTGAAAATGAGCGACGAGCAAATGTCGTTACTGTGCGAGACCTCGAAAGAGGAGAAGAGCGGGTTTTGGGTTTCGATGAGTGTGTAGAGAGGCATCATGAATATAGAACATGAAACTCGTCTGGCTCTCCCGGGGAAAGGGGCCCTTGAGAGTGGCACTCTGACCTTTCTCGCCGAATGTGGAATGAAAGTCAAACGCAGCAATCCACGCCAATATCTTGCTCGCATTGGCAGCATGCCGGGTCTTGAGGTAGTTTTCCAGCGTGCTGCGGATATACCCCTGCTCGTCCAGAATGGAGACGCGGCCCTGGGCATTACCGGCTACGATATTCTGGCTGAACATCGAGGCCAGAGTGATGAAGAGGTTGAAGAAGACGATTACGACGACGACATTATCGTCTTAGAGCGCAATCTGGGCTATGGCCATTGCCGCCTCGTTGTTGCTGTGCCCGAAACCTGGATCGATGTGAGCACCTGCGCTGATCTCTGGCACCTGGCCGGTTACTATGCCACGCAAAAGGGGCGAAATCTGCGTATCGCCACCAAGTACCCCATGCTGACCGGGCAGTTCCTGCGCCGCCACGGTATTACGCATTGCAAGTTGGTTTCCCCTCATGGAGCCCTGGAAGCTGCTCCCTTGACCGATACGGCTGATCTCATTGTCGATCTGACCGAGACAGGAACTACCTTGCGCGAAAATCACCTGAAGCTATTGGACGATGGAGTTGTCTTACGCTCGCAGGCCTGCCTGATTGCAAACGCACGTCTCCTGAGCCAGGACAAAGAGGCGCTGCGTATGGCCTCAATCATATTGGAGCTGATAGACGCGCGGATGCAGGCGCATAACCGCTCTATGCTGACAGCGCACCTGCGGGTTGAGGGCGTGGAAGAGATGCAGCGTATCTGCGAACAATTGAACGCGCGTATCGCAGGTTTTGAGTTTCGCGTAGCGAGTTCTGGAGGGCGCGAACAAACAGGGTCCAACAAGGAGATCCTGAGCGCAGCGAAGGATGACAGGCGGGCGAGTTCTGCGTCGCGCGAACAAACAGGCCAGTACGGATATACAATTTCAGGAGTAGTGAACGTAGGGCATAACACCGCCGAATTGTTGGAAACTGTGGCGGTGCTGCGCAGTATGGGGGCGATTCATATCGACGTTACGCCACTGACCTATCGTTTTGAAAAAGAATCTTTGAGTGTGCGTGCCTTGCGCGAACGATTGAAGAGGCTGCGGTGAGTAATCTTATTATCTTTGATCTGGATGGCGTCATTACCAGCGAAGAGGCTTACTGGGATGCAGCAGGTCTGACCCTGCATGAGCTACTCTATAGTCCGCGCTATTGGGATGTCGAGGGGAACTTTTTGGGTGCTGGTGAACAGGGTAGGCAATATCATCCTGCTGCAACTCCTGAGGAGAGTCGGCATATTAGCCGTGCTGTCTTGCCAGAGGTAGAAATCCTGGCATTGAAAGCCCGTGCTATCAACTCCAACTGGGATGTCTGCTATGCCGAGGTCTGCTCGCGTTTGATTAACCTGCTGGCTTTGCTGCCGGATATCCCTGCTCTGGTGCCTTTACAACCATGGGATGCCGGGTGGCTGGTGGCTTTTAGAAAGCAATTTTCGAACACCAGCCAGGGGCTCACGGCCAAATACCCGACAACCGGGTTATCTGTTCCCCAGACAGGGTTCCCGCACA
>DASTKD010000431.1:0-6044 GCA_035716135.1 Ktedonobacteraceae bacterium | reverse complement strand
CGCCGGATGACGAACTTGATGAGCCGGGGCTGAGGCGCAACATTCGCTATTGCATCGATAATCACCTGCTGGACGGCATCTATTGCGGCCACTTCATGAGCGAGTTCTGGTCGCTCACCAGCGAGGAACGCAAACGCGCCGCCGAAATCGTGGTCGACGAGTGCCGGGGCCACATCCCGACCATGATACATACCGGCCATACCGCCGTCAAAGAAAGCGTCGAACTCTCCCACCATGCCGAACACATCGGAGCCAACTATCTGGCTATAGGAAATCCCTATTTCATGGCGTACAGCGAAGACCAGATCTACACATATTTTCAGGCCATTTCCGAACGTACCTCCGCCGGCATCCTCATCACCAATACCGGTTATACGGGCATCGTGCTGACTCCTGAGATGATTAGCCGCCTGGCCGATCTCGAAAACGTGGTGGCCGTGAAAAATTCGCCCAAACTGCCGCACACGCTCGAAACGCTTCGACTGGCAGGCGACCGCATCATCATCAGCAGCCCCGACGAGAGCATCTGGTTCTCGCTGATGACCGGACACGGTTGTCGCGTCTACATGTCCTCCGCCGCACCCTACCTGCTTCAGAAACCCGGCCACACTCCCCTGAAAGACTATACTGCGCTCGCTCTTAACGGGCAAACCGAAGAAGCTGCAACCATCGCGCAAAGCCTTGAGCCTGCTCGCGCTATCTTCAATAAATGGCTGCGCGAACCCTGGCCGGCGCGCCGCGTGATGCCCATTGCCTACCTCAAAACCTGGAGCGAGCTACTCGGCATGGTAGGCAGCGCGGTTCGCCCTCCGTTGCTTCAAACAACGCCTGCCGAACGCGAAGAACTGCGGCAGGATTTGGTCAATGTCGGATTATTGTAGGAGAACACACATGACAGAACAATACGATATCGTCATTGCTGGCGCGGGTCATAACAGCCTGACAACGGCTGCTTATCTGGGGAAAGCTGGCTACTCGTGCCTGCTGTTGGAAGCTCGGCCCCTCGTTGGTGGCAATACCATGACCGAGGAATTGACGCTGCCCGGCTTTCAGCACGATACTTGCTCGACTACTCATTCTATTTTCATGCAAAGCCCCATCTGGCTCAACCAGGAATTGCCGTTGGCCGAGTATGGGCTGGAATATATCCAGGCTGATCCTGTCTCGCATGTCGTATTTCCCGATGGCACCTACATCACGCAGTGGATGGACATCGACCGCACCTGCCAGGAAATTGCCAAATTTTCGCGCCGCGATGCCGAGACGTATCGCAAAATGATGGCCGACTGGCGCAGCGTCGCGCCCATCTTCAACAAAATACGCTACACGCCCGCCGGGTGGGATGTGTCGCTTTCCGGTTTGCTGGCTGACCACCCGCAGGGCGCGATATGGATGCGCCGCCAGGCACTCTCAGCATGGGACATCATCGACGCCGCTTTCGAGGACTGGCACGTCAAGTCGTGGATGGTCTGGTTCGCGGAAGGCACCTTGCAGCCAGCCGAGCGACCCGGCACAGGAACGCTCGCCTACTCCTTCGTAGCGGGCCGCCAACGCAACGGCTGGGCCATCCCAAAGGGCGGCTCCGGCAGTCTACCCAACGCGCTGCGCCGTATCGTGGAGGCGCAGGGAGGAACTATCCTCACTAACCAATCTGTACAGCGTTTGATACTTGAGCATGGCCGCTGTGTGGGCGTTGAGACCGTGTCCGGCGAGCAGTTCCGCGCGCGCCATGCCGTTGTCTCCTCCATCCATGTCAAGCACCTGGTGCAGATGGCCCCTGCCGAAGCCTGGGGCGAAGCCTTCTTGTACGGTGTGGAGACCTATAAGGCCGGGCGCACCATGTTTGTATCGCATTATGCAACTACAGAACCGCCTCGCTTCAACGTCGAGGGCGGCACGTTGGAACTGGTAGCGGCGGGCGTCGCGCAAACCGCGGATCGCCAGTTGAGCGTGGGCAACGACTTCCATCATGGCATCGCAGGCGCGGAGCATCCCGCGCTGCTGGTCCTGACGCCATCCGTGCAGGATGCCTCGCGCGCCCCGGCAGGTAAGCATATGATTAAAGTGATCAGCCAGCAGCCTTACGCCTTGCGCGAAGGGCCTGAGAAGTGGGACGAAATCAAGCTCGAAGTAGCAGCCAATAACCTGGCCGAGTTGCGCAAGTACGCGCCCAACCTGACCGAAGACAAAATTCTCGCCAGCGATATACGCAGCCCTCTCGACCTGGAACGCTACAACAGCCATAACTGGCATGGCAGTTGTCACGGCGGAGATATGGACCCGTCACAATCTGGCACACTGCGTCCGGTTCCCGGTTATGCGCAACATCGTATGCCTATTCCCGGCCTCTACCAGACGGGCGCGACCACACATCCAGGCGGCTCAGTCACCGGAGGTCCAGGCCGCAACGCCGCGTTGGTCCTGCTCAAAGATCTCGGACGCGATCTGAACGAGGTGATCCACTCATGAGCGAGTCTTCTTTCGACGCCTACCTTCTCCGCCAGAAAAGTCAATGTTCTCTAAAATACCACCAAGAGCTTCGCCGCCTGTAAAGACGATAATGCCAATTACGCCCAGGATAACGAAGATCATGGGGATAATCAGCACAATCAGCGTCGCTTTGCCCGCGCTCAAGCCGTGCGCCGCCATGATGATGCAGCCATGCAATATCATCCTGTAGACGAACAAGAGGCCAATCAGGTAAACGAACACACCAACCAGAGGGCCTGTGGCGGGGATTAGGAGCAATGCGCCGCTGATTGTCACCAGGGGGATCGTACAGAGCAGTAAACCATACGTGTGTGTTACAAATCGACCCCGCCCGCGCCAGAGCCTGCTGAAAAAGTAGGCTGTAATCAAACCGATCAAGAAGCTTGCCAGGATAAAGACGATGCCATTGTAAGGCGACGGCAGATATGCGAACGGACGAAAAGAACCGATGCTGACGGCGCTGGTAGTATGCAGCGCGGAGCCAGGAATAATATGAGCCAGGTAGGTGAGTACGACCGTTATGGCAATGAGCGCGTAGAACTGTACCATCACTATTCCCCAGCTCGCCTTGCCCAATTCTTCGTGAAATGTTCGCGCTGATGGCCTGCACAGCACTTTGATGTACTGGCGGGGTAGTTGCCAGATAGCCTGGCTGATTTGAAGGGGCTTTACAGACGATGCCTGATCGTTCGCATAGAGGTTTTCGTTCGTGTTGAATGTCTGCTGGCTCATATGGTAGCTCCTTATGCCATTTGTGTACGCTACAGGCCATATTGTATATATTTTTAGCAATTTGCAATAGTATACTACTATACGCAACCATCTGCCAGAAGTTACATATAAGTTTTAGCCAGTAACCTCTAACGTAAGTACCTGTGTATAAGTGTCGCTATGAAAAATTTTTTAGATTTGTTTTACTATCAGGAAGGTTTATCCGGAAAACTATGCGGCATCTCAAATTGCGCGGGCCGTCAGGCCATCCTTTCCCACCCTATGGGAAGGCACGGAGAAATACTATTGTACTCGTTTTTTGTAGTCTGGTTATAATTGTTATCGCTCTTGCTTCATGCGGTTCAACGGCCGCAGGTCAAACAACCCATGCGACGCCAACGGCGGCACCGACTCACGCGCCGACTGTTACCGCAACGCCCATCACACCGACTGTTACGGCGACACCAAAACCAACGCCGACATCGGCACCTCAACCGACACCTGTAGCGACGCAAGCGCCCCAACCGACGACGCCTCCACAGCCCGTCTCGATGCCGCCTATCCTTGATTTGCGGCCATCATCGATGAGTTTCGTCGGGCATCTCGACTGCCCAAATAAGAATGGCACCTATACCTGCCAGGCAATAGTAACCGACAGGGCAAGCGCGACCAGCAATCTCCATTGGACTGGTTTCACCAATGTGCCGGGTAATATCGTCTTTAGCCCGTCAGGCGGCGTACTCGCGCCAGGTCAGAGCGTACTCGTATCGATCATCATACCGACCAGCGACTGCACGCAGGGCCTCTTCTTTTTCCGGGGACCGGTCAACACGCATACCATCACCTGGGCCTGTTGATTACTTGCACACCTCGCCTGTCATCCTGAGCGAAGCGAAGGATCTGCTCGCGGCGGAAGAGATCCTTCGCTTCGCTCAGGATGACAGGCGAGGCATGACAGGGTAAAGCGAAGGACGACATTCCCGATTTTGCTTGTAAATAGTCATTAGAAATGGAATAATATAAGCAGAAGTATTCACGAGAGGGATAATCGCCATGACAGCCCTGAGTCGCTTAGTTGGCAAGCTCGCCAAACTGCCTCCATCACAGACGCACGATGTGGCCGTGGAACGCGACTTGAGAGTAAAAATGCCGGATGGCGTCGTATTACTGGCTGACCGTTATTTTCCGCGCGGCTCTGACAAATTGCCAACCATTCTGGTTCGCTCATGCTATGGCCGGCGCGGAGTGTTTGGCTTGCTTTATGGATGGCTCTTTGCCGAACGCGGATTCCAGGTGGTGATTCAGAGTACGCGAGGCACTTTTGGTTCGGGCGGGCAGCTTGAACCATTTGGCTGCGAACATGAAGATGGCCTGGCAACCGTCGCATGGCTCAAACAGCAGCCCTGGTTTCCCGGCACGTTCGCAACCAATGGAGCCAGTTATCTCGGCTTTGTGCAGTGGGCTATCGCCAGCGAAGCAGGGCCAGAACTCAAGGCGCTGGGCCTCCAGGTAACAACCGCCGAGTTCCGCAGTCAGACCTACACTGGCGGCTCATTCGCGCTGGATACCGCCCTATCCTGGACACACCTGATGGCGAATCAGGAGCGACGATTTGGCGTGATGAGAGAAGCATTCGCATCCAACCGCAAAATGCAGGCACTCTTTTCTCAACTACCACTACAAGACCTGGACAAACTCGCCGACAATAGACATTCCCCGTTCTTTCAGGAATGGCTCGAACATACCGAACCCGGCGATCCCTACTGGGAGGCACGCGACTTTAGCGGAACAGTGGGAGATGTGGAAGCGGCAGTCAACATGGTGGGCGGCTGGTATGATATATTTCTGCCCTGGATGCTGCGCGATTATCAATCCTTGCGCGACGCGGGCAAGCAGCCCTATCTCACCATTGGCCCCTGGGCGCACTCCTCGTTTGAGCTTATGGCTTTCTCTATTCGTGAATCGTTGGTCAGCCTCAGAGCCTGTTTGCTCGATGATCGCAGCCAGTTACGCCAGTCGCCGGTACGCATCTTTGTCACCGGCGCGAACGAATGGCGCGACCTCTCCGATTGGCCTCCGGCGGGGGCGCGGCATCAACGCCTGCATTTGCAGCCCGGCGCGGGATTGGCCGGGGCGATTCCACCGACTTCCGAACCAGACCACTATCGCTACGACCCGGCAGACCCCACCCCATCGGTAGCGGGGCCGCTCCTGCGGGGCAAGGCTCTGCCGACCGACAATCGCCAGTTGGAAGCCAGGCCAGATGTCCTGACCTACACCTCGGCCCCGTTAGAGCAAGACCTGGAGGTGATAGGCCCGGTACAGGCCGAACTATTCGCGCGTTCCAGCCTCGAACATACGGATTTCTTCGCTCGTCTCTGCGATGTGGATAGCAAAGGCGCATCGATGAACGTCTGCGATGCGCTATTGCGCGTTCAACCGGGGCAACCAGCAGCAGACGCCGATGGCATCTTGCGCGTCGTCATCGACCTCTGGCCGACCGCGCATCGCTTCCGCAGCGGCCACAAAATCCGTCTTCAGGTATCGAGCGGCGCTCACCCACGCTACGCCAGAAACACCGGCAGCGGCGAACCGCTGGCCTCGGCTGCAAAGTTGATTGCCGCCAACCAGTCGATCTACCATGATCCCGCTCATCCCTCCGCTATCATACTGGCGATCTGGCAGGGATGAGCAATGCGGCGTTTCTCTCACGCTTAATCGAGCGCAATGAGAAAATCGCGCACTTCGTAGCCTGTGGTCAGCTCATTCCTACTGAATGTAGGAAGCTGCTCGATGTGCAGAGATTCCAGTGCCAGCAGGCGCAGCAAAAAGATGTCGGTCTC
>DASTKD010000430.1:0-5994 GCA_035716135.1 Ktedonobacteraceae bacterium | reverse complement strand
TTCTGGAGAGAAAGCAGCACAACGTGGAGTTTACATTGGTGCGGGAGAGCGGCTGGATGAGTATGGGTAGGTATGCGCAGCCAGCCGTTGACGAAAGGCAGATCACGCGGCGTATTGCTGCCGGTGATCGAGAGGCGTTGAGCGAACTGTATGCTCACTACCAGCGCGCGCTTTTCAATTATTTGCTACAACTCACGCCAGATTATGGGCTTGCCGAGGAGATTTTGCAGGATACGCTGGTGGCTGTATGGCAAAGCGCCCATCGTTTCGAGGGACGCTCAAGTTTGCAAACGTGGCTCATCGGCATCGCGCGGCGGCAGGCGCATAATACGCTGCGTCAACATAAATTGCCCGTCGCGGATGAAAGCGAGATGGAGAGCCTTGTCGCTACCGAACCGGAGCCGGAAGCCTTTACGCTTGCCAATGTCGCCCGCGACGAACTGGCGCAGGCATTCCGGCAACTCGCGCCTTTGCACCGCGAAGTGCTGGTATTAACATTTGTGCAGGAGCTGTCCTATCAGGAGACAGCTTCTATCCTCGAGGTACCGGTGGGAACGGTCAAGAGTCGTATTTGCAATGCCCGGCGCGCGTTACGCGCCCTGCTCGATGCGCGGGAGGAGGCACGCCAATGACGCCTCGCATGTCGCAAAACAACCAGCATATCTCCGATCTACTGCCAGCCTACATCAATGGCAAACTTGACGCGGCCAGCGCGGAACGGGTGCGCATCCACCTGGAGACGTGCGAGGCATGTCGCCATGAACTGGCCGCGTGGGAAGCAGTGAGCGGCGCGACGCAGCTTGCCAGCGCGTCAGGACCAGCGCCATCGCCCTTGCTGATGAACGCGGTCTGGGCAAAAATTGATACTCAGGAAAAGGCTGTCGCGCCACAGAAATCAATCAAACGGCTCGGATTGCATCTGGGGCTGGTCTTTACCAGACAGGTCCCCTTAATTCACAAAAGCATCTGGATCGCCTCGATCCTGGTCAATATCTTGATGTGCGTACTGGTCTTTCTCGGCCACACGGGCGCGCGCCACAATCTGAATAGCGTTGCAACAGTCATGGCACTTTTGACCACCATCGCGGCTGCCGCGGGCGTCGCCTTCATCTATCAGGCCGAACACGACGCCGGATACGAGATTATCCTGTCAACGCCTACATCCATCAGAATTGTGATGATCTGCCGCATGGTGCTGGTGGTGGGCTATAATCTGGCACTGGCGGCGATTACATCCGCGATTATCGCCATTACGCTGGGTGGCACGGTCTGGGATTTCATGCATATCTGGCTTGGACCAATGATCCTGCTGGCCTCCATCAGCCTGACCATCGCGGTCATCTTTGGTTCGGTGGTCAGCGTGGTAGTGGCGTTGTTTCTGGAAATATTGCAGGCGATTATCACATCTTTTGCCCGGACAACGCCTTTCGCCCATTTTTTGCACGCGAACTTCCTGCAAACAAGCCCTGCCGCGCTCCTTGTCGCGTTGCTCCTGATTGTCTTCGCGGTCTATTACGCGCCGCGCCAGCCTCGCCTCTCAAATTCTTGAGAGCGAGCCAGAAGCTATGGAAAGGAAGGACAGCATGGGCCAGCGCGCCATATTGTGGGGAGTGATCCGCTACGAATTTAAGATGCAGGCGCGCCGCCGCTCGCTGTGGATTGTCTTCGCCGGTATCGCTTTGATAATGCTGGGTGCTATGCCGGGCAATTTGTTTAACTCAGGAGCACACCTGGGAGGAATCACGTTGCTCCAGCAGGTGGCTTCCGTGACGGTGGACATCGACTGGTTGCCATTGATTGCCATCGGCATCTTTCTGGCCGACCGCTTTCCACGCGAAAGAAACAACCGGGTCGATGAACTGTTCGAGTCAATGCCGGGGACGTTGAACACGCGCCTGGCGGGTAAGTACCTGGGCTGTCTGCTGGGTACGCTTTTACCGGCCTTCATTGCCTACAGTCTTGATATTGGTTTGCTTGCATTCATCAAACATACATTGCTGGTATTGCCCCTGTCACTCGTTACCTACACCACCATTGTGTTACCGGGAGTGTGCTTCATCACAGCATTCACCCTGGCCTGCACAGCGCTAATGTGGGTGCCGCTTTACCAGTTCCTCTTCATCGGCTACTGGTTCTGGGGTAATATGCTTGGCCCGCGCATCGGCCTGCCAACGCTCTCTACTACCATCCTGATGCCCTCTGGCGGCTTCATCGGGGCTGGATTTTTTGGTTCGCTAACAGTAACATGGATCAAGGGAGTCACCCCTCTGGAAAGCCTGGCAAGCCTGTTGATATTGCTGCTTATCCCACTCTTCGTTATGATCTTGTTCTATCGCTATTTGAAATGGCAACAATCCCGGCAGTAAAATCAGTAGAAAGTATATGCCCTGTGAAAATCGAAATTGGAAATCTGAATAAGGTCTATCGCGGCGATATACATGCGCTGGAAAGCGTGAATCTGTCGATTCCAGGCGGCATGTATGGCTTACTGGGTCCCAATGGAGCCGGGAAAACGACGCTCATGCGTATCCTGGCCGGCATTTTGCGTCCGAGCAGTGGCAAGCTATCCATTGGAGGGTATGATTACGATACCGAAAAAGGGCGCGTCGAGGTAAAACGCCTGCTGGGTTATCTGCCGCAGGAGATGGGCGTCTATCCCGATCTCAACGCGCGCGAGTTCCTCGATTACGTGGCGATCCTCAAAGGATTGGACGACCGCCGGGCGCGTCAAAAGCGCGTCGATGAATTGCTAGAGACCGTTTCGCTGACAACGGTGGCGCGTCGCAAGTTGAAGACTTTTTCAGGCGGCATGAAGCGTCGTGTGGGCATCGCCCAGGCGCTGCTCAACGATCCCAGACTGTTGATTGTGGATGAACCAACCGCCGGATTAGACCCCGAAGAGCGTATCCGCTTCCGCAACCTGCTCTCCGACCTGGGCGGAGAGCGCACAGTACTACTCTCCACGCACATCGTAGAGGACATCGCGCAGACCTGCCGCAATCTCGCCATCCTGAAAAGCGGGCATGTGGTCTTTCAGGGTACAACTATTGACCTGATAGGTCAGGCGCGTGGTAAAGTATGGATAGTAACCACGAACGGAAGCAGGTCGAGCAGGCCGACAGGCAACATTACGGTCGTTTCAACGATGCACATGGACACTTCGGTGCAATACCGCGTCGTTGGCGAACTGGCCCCATCAGATGAATATGAGGCAGCGTTAACCGAGCCGAGCCTGGAAGATAGCTACGTCTGGCTGATGCGCGAGCAAATGGTGCATCATTCGGGAGCAACGCACGCATGATGCATGGCGACCGCAAGGGTCGCCACTACCATACGCGAAAACAGGCAAGAGGCGTCATATAGTAGCGGCGACCCTTGCGGTCGCCATGTTTATCGAGCGGCGGTCGCCATGCCCCACATGATGGTCGCTGTGCCTTGTGCGGAAATATGGTAGATCGATCCTGGTATTGCTACTATTAAAACACAGGTTTGTAAAGCTATGAAGAAGCTTATTTTCGTCTTGGTCGTCATTTTATTAGGCTTTTCAGCCGTCTTAATCTACAACTTTGCCCACAATGTTACCGGGTCTACACCAGCCAGCGCGCCCTGGGCTCCGGCGCGCTTGCAGATTCCCGCTATCCAGGTGGATGCGTCCGTGATGGGCGTGGGGCAAACGTCCGGTGGTGTTATGGATGCGCCTGTGTCAAAAGCCTACAATTCACCGTACTGGAGCAGCGTTTTCTGGTACGATGTGGGAGCCGCGCCAGGCCAATCCGGCAACGCGGTCATCGCGGGACATGTTAATCGCGTGGGTGGAGACCCGGCTATTTTCTGGTTGCTCAGCAAGCTCCAGGCGGGGGATACGGTAACGATCATAACAAACGAGGGCAACGTCATCAAATACACGGTAAACCAGGTGGTGCGCTACCCCGTCAACTATCCCGGCCAGCAAGCGATCAACGCCGTATTCGGCCCCACTACAGGTCATCATTTGAATTTAATCACCTGTAGTGGAGTCTGGACCGGTTCCGGCTACGATGAACGCCTGGTCGTTTTCACAACGCAGGTCAGTTGAGATGCCAGGGCGCAGCAAGCCTCGCACCCATTTGTCATCCTGAGCGCAGCGAAGGATCTCGCTCACCGGACACAGAGATCCTTCGCTGCGCTCAGGATGACAGGCTACCGAGTGGTGCTTGTTGAGTAAGAGCCTCGTAAAGATCACGAAAAGGCGTTTTGCCCCGTGATGGCCTGGCCGATGATGAGCGTGTGTATGTCGTCGGTGCCTTCATACGTGTAGACCGACTCAAGATTATTGGAGTGGCGGCTGATAGGGTATTCGAGGGTGATGCCGTTGGCTCCCAGCACCGAACGCGCCTCACGCGCTGTGCGCAATGCCTCGCGCACGTTGTTACGCTTGGCAAGCGAAATTTGCACAGGGTGGATCAGCCCTTCGTCCTTGAGCCTGCCCAGCTGCAGCGCGAGCAGTTGGGCTTTGACCAGTTCGGTCGCCATGATTGCCAGTTTCTCCTGTACAAGCTGGAAGCTGGCGATGGGGCGATCGAACTGCACGCGCGTTTTGGCATAATCCAGGGCAACTTCGTAGCAGGTACGCGCCGCGCCGGTCGCGCCCCAGGCGATGCCATAGCGAGCCTCGTCGAGACAGGAGAGCGGGCCGCGCAGCCCGCGCACGCCGGGCAACATGTTATCGGCAGGGATGCGACAATCCTCAAAATGCAATTCCGAGGTGATGGAAGCGCGTAGCGAGAGTTTGTGATGCACGTCGCTGGTGCTAAAGCCTGGTGTACCGCGTTCTACCAGGAAGCCGTGAATGCCGTCGTCCGTTTTGGCCCACACAACGGCGATATCGGCGATGCCGCCATTGGTAATCCACATTTTGGAGCCGTTGAGGATGTACGAATCGCCGTCGCGCCGCGCTGTTGTGCGCATACTGCCGGGATCGCTACCCGAATCAGGCTCGGTCAGTCCGAAGCAGCCTATGGCCTCGCCGCGCGCCATAGGCGGCAGCCAGCGCTGCTTTTGCTCCTCAGAGCCGAACCGGTGGATGGGGAACATGGCTAACGAGCCTTGCACGGAGACGAAAGAACGCAAACCACTATCGCCTGCCTCCAACTCCTGACACGCCAGGCCATAGCAAACCGCGCTCAAACCGGCGCAGCCATAGCCATCAAGATGCATTCCCATCAAGCCCAGATCGGCAATTTCCGGGATCAGCTCGCGCGGAAACGTGCCAGCCTCAAAATGCTCCCCGATAACGGGCAAAACGCGCTCGCTGACAAACTTGCGCACGGTGTCACGCACCATGCGCTCCTCCTCACTGAGCAAGTGATCGATATTATACAAATCGGTGGCCGGTGGCATCTGCACCTGGTGCGATGTTTTCGTACTGGACATAATGAGTTGCTGCCTTTCGTAATGGTACCCCATTGTACCGCAAACACTACCCTGAATAAGAGATGGACGCGATCAATCGCGTCCATACAGAAGCGCGTATTCCATTGTAAAACATCGCAAGGTTGGACTACAACCGCCTCTATCAATCTATAAAAGCTGGCTGTCGGAAGTGGGGGTATTAGATGTATCCGCCCATACTGGCGTGAGGCCATAATAAAGCACATCTACACTTCGTCAAATTTCTTTTCCGCAACAGCGCGCGTAAATCGCTTCAACTCAGCCTTTTCCTTTTCTTTCCAGCGATTGACCCAGCCGCGTTTATGCGGCTTGCAGAGTTGACAAGAGCGTTTCTTATTTTTGTACATTTTTCTCATACCAGACTCCTTCATACATAAGAAGAAACGCTCAATGAGCAGGATTTTTAAATTGCTACGGGTTCATTCCATAGAATATCATACAGCCACTCCACATTGCATATCCGAATGCATTTTCAGAAAATCCATTGCATGACCATATTCGCATTCTCGTCTATTGCAAATCATGGTACTATCGGCGCGCTCTTTGGATGGATGCCAATGCTCT
>DASTKD010000429.1:0-7436 GCA_035716135.1 Ktedonobacteraceae bacterium | reverse complement strand
ATGGTGGTAGTGCCGGGGCCGCGTAGTAGCCAGCAGGTTGAGGGGCCGTCGATGATCTTCACTGGCACGTTGTCGAATCCGGCCAGCAAGAAGACGTTGGCGAGAGTGTGATCGAAGCGTTCGCCGCCCAGCGCGCCGAGCAGGGTGATCTCCGTCGCGCCCTGCTCGATAGCGATTTGCACGGCCAGTTCGGTGTCCGTCTCGTTTTTTTCGACTGCGGCGGTGATGATATGGCTCCCCCTGGCGCGTGCTTGCTCGACAAGCTGCTTGTCCAGCGAGTCGAAATCGCCTACAATATAGACGGGTACATGGCCCAGGTGGAGCGCGGTGGCAGCCCCGCTATCAGCCGCGATGAGCATATCAGCGGCGGCCAGAGCTTTTTGGGACGCTTTTCCGGGACGGTATGTGCCTCCGGCGAAGATGACAACGCGCATTCTATGACCCTTTCGGCTACTACGTGGCAATACGGCCATTTCCTACGTTATATATGTGACATATATCACGAACAACTTTTTAAGCAGGGTATGGTTTAATATAGCATGAATTTTCAAAATACGACAGGACGGCCTCATTCCTGGGGTCGCTACCCGAAGGTCAGGCATAGCCAGGTACAATCGATTTACTGGCGCAACGAATTGCCCGACCTGGCGCAACTCGAAGAAACAACGTTGCCTTTCGCCTATGGACGCAGCTATGGCGATAGCTGCCTCAATGCCGGGGGTGTTTCGCTCGATGTCAGCCATTTGCAGCGTTTCATCTCCTTTGATGAAAAGACGGGCTTATTGCGCTGTGAGTCCGGCGTTTCGCTGGCGGAAATTCTGGAGGTAATGGTGCCGCGCGGCTGGTTTTTGCCGGTGACGCCCGGCACCAAGTTCGTCTCAGTTGGCGGCGCGATTGCCAACGATATACACGGCAAGAACCATCACCGGGGCGGCACCTTTGGCTGCCACGTTACCTGTTTCGAGCTAATGCGCTCCAATGGCGAGCGCCTGCTGTGTTCGCCTGAGCAAAATAGCGAGCTTTTCCGCGCCACTATTGGCGGGTTGGGCCTGACGGGCCTCATCTTATGGGCGGAGTTTCGCCTGAAGCCGGTAGTGAATCCCTATATCGATATAGATCATATCCGCTTCGCATCGCTCGACGAGTTCTTTGCGATTTCCGCCGAATCCGACGTGGATTTCGAGTATACCATGTCGTGGGTGGACATCTTGATCGGCGGCGAGAACCTGTGCCGGGGCATTTTCATGCGCGGCAATCACAACCAGTCGCCAGAACTGGCCCGCAAACCTATGAAGAAAAGGCTGCCACTGGTCGTTCCCATCGATTTTCCGAAGTTTGCGTTGAATTCGCTAACCGTCAGGGCGTTCAACGAACTGTACTATCATGCGCAAGTGCCGAAACGAGTGCATAAAATTGTCTCGTATGACCCTTTCTTTTACCCGCTCGATTCCATTCACAACTGGTACCGCATGTATGGCAAGCGCGGCTTTTTGCAATACCAGTTCGTCGTGCCATTCGAAGGTAGCCACGAGGCTATGCGCGAAATATTAGGGCGCATCCGGCGTTCAGGCGAAGGATCATTCCTGACCGTGTTGAAAGAATTTGGCGCTATACAATCGCCGGGAATGCTCTCGTTTCCGCGTCCTGGCCTCACGCTCGCGCTCGACTTTGCCTATGGTGGTCCGAAGACACTGCGCCTGCTAGACGGCCTGGATAGTATTGTTTTGCAAAGCGGAGGAGCCGTTTATCCCGCCAAAGATGCGCGTATGAGCGCGGCTGCTTTCCAGACTTTTTTCCCGCGCTGGAAAGAGTTCGCGGCCTATGTCGATCCCAAATTTTCCTCCAGCTTCTGGCGGCGCGTGACCGATGGCGTATTTGTTGAAGATGAAAAATCACAGGAATTGGTGAACATATAAAAATGAAGATTTTGATTATCGGGGCAACCTCAGCGATTGCCCATGAAACGGCCAAATGTTTCGCTAAAGATGGCGCGGAACTGTTTCTGGTCGGGCGTTCGAGCGAGAAACTCGAATCTGTGCAAAACGATCTCAAAGTGCGCGGCGCGAAACGCGCTGAAAGTTATGTACTCGACATCAGCCAGTTGGACAGGCATCAGGAGATGATCGAGGCAGCTATCGAGTCGCTGGGTGGACTCGATATGGCGCTGATCGCGCACGGCACGCTGGGCGACCAGCGTTTATCTCAGGAGAATGTAACCAAAACGCTGGAAGAATTTACTACCAACTGCACCAGCGTGATTTCATTGCTGACGCTGCTGGCAAATTACTTCGAGCCGCGCAAACGTGGCTGTATCGCGGTAATCTCGTCGGTGGCAGGTGATCGCGGTCGCCAGTCGAACTACGTCTACGGCGCGGCCAAAGGCGCGTTGACGGTTTTCTTGCAGGGACTGCGCAACCGCCTGGCGAAGTCGGGCGTAGCCGTCGTCACCATCAAACCGGGCTTCGTTGATACCCCTATGACTGCGTCAGTACGCAAAGGGCTATTATTTGCCAGCCCCCGCAAAGTGGGCGAGGGCATCTATCACGCCATGCTCAAAGGTAAAGAGGTAGTCTATCTGCCAGGATTCTGGCGTCTCATCATGTTTGTTGTTAAGAGCATACCGGAGCCGGTGTTTAAGAAGCTGTCAATGTAGCGGCTTACAACTCATAGAATAGATGCTCTTACAAGTCTGACAAAATTAGGGACATGTTGATTCAAAACGGATGCTCCGTTAATCGTACAATCCTAAATCCTGGCTCAATTGCGTTAGCTCTGCCAGAGCTTTGTCTCGCTCAGTATCCCGGCGCTCTTTATATTCCATTAAGTCGTCTAAACTGATACGACGATGAACGCCGACTTTAATAAAGGGAATATCGCCCTGCTCAAGAAGCTTAACAAGGTAGGGGCGAGAAACATTGAGTATATTTGCCGCCTCCTGGGTTGTTACTTCTTTGTTAATAGGTACGATTGTCACCGCTCTACCATGAGTAAGATGAGGAACAATTCTTTTGAGTATAAGGAATAGAGAGGGCGGCAACTGTATTTGTTCTCCATCAGAGCTAATTAACAATGCGCCGCGATTGCTATTCTCTAACGCCCTATCAATTTTACGTAATGTCGGCTGTTCGTTTTCACTGGCTGTGATAGGCCCATACTCGATTACTGGCATTGTTTTCACTCCTTATTTTATGAACCCTCTCGTTTTCTTCCTTATTATACCCTATATTCGCAATAAACGCAATAATCAAAACAAACAAAACGATGGAGAAACCCTGACTATTCCTTAACATGCGCTCGCCAGGGGCCAAAACCGATAAACTTCGCCGGTAAAGTTCGTATTATGGGAAGTCGAAGCAGAAAGAGCAACATGGGCGAGACGGTTAGCGGCTGGTCTGATGCCAGGGCTTTTTTGAGGACCTGCTTCTGTATCGTATTTTGAAAGCCCTGGATGATGCGTGTGGGCCATTCGCGTTGGCGCTGCACCCTGGCAAGATTGCGCGTATTCAGTTTGCCTGCTTTGAGATCGGCGGCCAGCACATTTGCTGCCACCGTTGCATCCTGGATGGCGTAGTTGATGCCCACACCGGCTACGGGCGACATGACGTGCGCCGCGTCACCAATCAGCAGCAGTCCTGGACGATACCAGCGGCGCAGGCGGCTCGACTCGACGGAGAGTACCGAGACCTGTTTCCATTCTTTGATGGAATCGACGCGATCCGCGAAATCTGGCAGAAGTTGTGCTACATCCTGGCGCAGCTTCTCGATGCCCGCCGCGTGAATCCCCTGGTAGCCACCCTTAGGAATGATGTAGCCTACCTGCCACTCGTCACCACGATTAAGTAGTATCAGGATATGCCCGTCGGCGAGGCGGCCGGTGGATTCTTCTGGCTCATCCTGCCTGCGCGGTAAACGAAACCACAGTACATCCATTGGCGGCGAGGTTTTGATCGGCTCAAAGCCTGCCAGTTTGCGCAGGCGAGAGAAGCGGCCATCCGCGCCAACCGTCAGCGTCGCTCGCACCTCGTGCCAGCCATCCCTGCCACGATAGCGCACACCATGCACATAGCCATCCTCCTCGATCAGCTTTTCCACCCGCGCGCCCATCACCAGCGTAAAGTTCGGGTAGCGTTTCGCTTCCCCGGTGATGAACTCTAGAAAACGCGCCTGGGGAATCATGACAATGTAGTTAAAGCGTGTTTTCAAGGGGCGCAGATCAGCAAGGGTAAATGTGCCTGTAGCAGTTTGCACGGGTATTCCCTGCACGAGAGTATGCTTGATTTGCAACAAACGGTCTGCCAGACCGATTTCATCTAGAATTTCCAGTACCGAAGGATGAACCGTATCGCCGCGAAAATCGCGGTCAAAGTCCATATGCTCCTCGAGTAACATGACCGGAACGCCTTTGCGCGCCAGCAGTAAGGCCAGCACTGCCCCGGCGGGTCCAGCGCCCGCGATACAACAGGTTGTTTCTTCCATGTGTTCCGGCTGATTCGCCTGTGTAGCTTCTTGATTTTGCGTATTTCACCTCTTTTTCCTGTGTTACGCTATCTGTCTCCTCATTGTCATTGCGCTTAACAGCACCATCACCAGCGCAAAGAGTACAAGCGCGCCCAGTTGTCCAATAATCCCGATAAAATCCGCGCCTTTGAGCATCACGCCGCGCAATGCATCGTTGGCGTAGGTCAGGGGCATGATATACGAAAATGGGCGCAGCGCGCCCGGTAATTGCGCGACGGGCCAGAATATGCCGGAGAGAAAGATTTGCAGCCCGAATACCAGTGGGATGAACTGCACAATCTGGAACTCGTTCTGCGCGAAAGTCGAGAGGAAGATACCAAGATTGACACTCCCGATAGTAAGCAGCGCCGACACCAGGAAGACCAGAGCCAGGTTGCCGCTATAGTGTACTCGCAAAGCGAAGATGACAAAGAGCAGGATCAGCAGCGATTGTACCAGCGCGAAAAGCGTAAAGCCGCAGATGTAGCCGATCACCAGTTCCACCCGCGTCAGAGGCGAGACCATAACCCGCTCGATGGTTCCCTGCGAGCGCTCGCGCAGGAAGGCCACTGAAGTCAGGATGAAGACGAAGAAGAATGAGAAGATGCCGATGAACACCGGCGCGATAGAATCGTTGAAAGTATACTGCGGACCTCCGTAAAGGTATTGTGGGCTGCCAACCGTGATTGGCGGGGTCGCGGCAGATATTGACGGAACGTCGCCGCCCTGACTCTTCAAAGCCGCCAGGGCAATTCCCAGTTGATGAGCAAAGCCCTGCGTGAGATCGCTCATCGCGCTTGCCACAGTGGGGTCCGAACCCTCCAGCTTAATCTGTACAGTTGGATTCTGATTGTTTATGATCTGCTGCGCGAAATCTGCCGGAAAAATGATGGCAGCGTCGGCATTCCCATTTTTGAGCGTGCTATCCACCTGGTCAGCCTTAATCGAGATGGTGTGAAGCTTGTTCGGGCCGGGCAACTGGCTATCGATCAGCGTTTTGATGCGCTCGCTACCTGCCCCTGTCGGGTAGACAATCGCCAGTGTATGCGCTGTACTATTGTTGGTAAGTACCAGGGACAGTAGCGTCATGATGAGCAGGGGAACGAGGAAGATAAGCGCGAGCGTGCGTTTATCGCGCACGACCTGCTGGATAATACGGGCGGCAAGCGCCATCACGCGGCTGAAACTCATTGCTGCACCTCCTTGCGACTGCCAAAGTAGAGAAACGCATCTTCCATATTTTCCTGACCGGACTGGCGTAACAATTCCTGCGGGCTGTCCTGCGCCAGTATGACCCCGAAACGCATCAAGCCCAGGCGCGTGCAGCGCGCGGCCTCGTCCAGGTGGTGAGTAGAGACAATGATCGTGATCCCTTCTTTGTTTAATTGCGCGAAGTAATTCCAGAATGACCGGCGCAATTCTGGGTCAACGCCGACGGTCGGTTCGTCCAGTAGAGCCAGGCGCGGCCTGTGAACGAGGGCGCAGGCCAGCGAGAGGCGCTGCTTCATGCCGCCGCTGAAGGTGCTGACTACGCTGTCAATGCGGTCTACCAGGTCTACCCTCTCGATCATCTCATCGATGCGCTGCTTCTGTTCTTTGCCATGCAAACCATAGATATTGCAGAAAAAGCGCATATTTTCTCTGGCCGTCAGGTCGTTGTAGAGCGCGCTCAATTGCGTCATATACCCGATGTATGGCGCGATTTTCGCGCTCGGCACACGCTCGCGCATAATCTGGATGCTGCCGCCTGTCGGCTTTATCAGACCCACAAGCATACGTATCAACGTCGTTTTGCCGGAACCGTTGGGGCCGATCAAGCCATAGGTCTCACCCGTATGAATGGTCATGCTCAGGTTATCCACTGCGCGTAATTTGCCAAATTGCTTGACCAGTTGATCGATGACTACCAGTGGCTCACTACCGTTTGACGGCTGCTTCTGTAGTTCAGGGTCAGCAGCTAAGCCCGATTCGGGTTCTTTCATAAAAGCGTCTCCTTTAACTAACCGGCCAATTAAAAATCTTCGCAAAAAAATTTAGCGTGGCAAGATGCCCTTGAGAAAGGTGTCGGTGACAGCATGGACAATTTGCTCGTGCGTATATTGCAAGGCCAATGGATCGCGCAAAATCTGGCGGCGCAGCACAAAGGCCATCGCGCTGCCCACCAGCGCCTGAACCGTCATGGATACATCAAGCGGGCGTATTTCACCGCTGGCAATTTTTGCCTCGACGTAGCTTCCCAGAAAGCCAAAGAGACGTGGGAAAAGGCTGATTGGAAGCTCAAACATAGCAGGATTATGCAACAACTCAGGGATCATGACTCGTAGCAGACCAACCATATCTTCTCCCTCGACGATATCCAGCACTTGATGCATGAGCATAGGGAAGAATTGCTCCGGTGGCAGCTCTAGCGCCTGCTGAGGAAACGATGCCACCAGTTTGAATGGTGAGCGAGCCTCCAGTATGGCTTGTAGCAGTGCCTCCTTGCTTTCAAAGTAATAATAGATCAGCCCCGGCGTGATGCCTGCCTCGCGCGCGATGTCTTTATTGGTAGCGTTGCTGTAACCTTTTTGCGCGAAAACGTGCATAGCTGCATCTATGATCTGTTCGCGGCGATCTTCTACGATTTTCGGCGTGCGAGCCATTCCATGTTTCTCATTTCTACGTTATTAACTGGCCGACCAATTAAATTGTAATGTGGAAATGAACGTTTGTCAAGCCCGCTGCTGCAACAGGACGATTGAAAAGTCGAGTACGCCCCGACCCACCCCGGACGCCCCTGGTGGGCGTCCAGCTATTGCTTGCTATTACAAAACGTTCTATCTCGATGGTATAATTCATGCTGTACACCGATCAAACGGTTACACTCCATACTACTTCAAAATCTCTTGGTTCGTTCACTTTTGTTCGTCCCGTACATTGTTCCTTTTATGGTAATGATG
>DASTKD010000428.1:0-3163 GCA_035716135.1 Ktedonobacteraceae bacterium | reverse complement strand
GGCGGGATGCCCTGTCCTCGTTCTGCTCTTCTACTTTTACTTTGTCTTCGGCAGCTTGCTCATGGTGCGCAGGCAGCGCGTGCAAATGTTTACGTTGCGCATTGCGCCATCGATTTCGAGGCGGCGGCGATGCACATTCAGCACGAAACGGCGGCGGGTGCGTTTCTGTGAGAAGTTAGAGTTGTTGCCGTACAACGGCTTGCGTTCGCATATTTCACAACGACCTGACATGTTTTATGATCCTCTCTATCTCGATTTTCCAGGGCGGCGGCCCGTACCCTGGTGGCGCGGCGCTGTTCCCTTGATTATCCCTGCGGCTTTTGATATACTGCAAATGTTTCTCAGACCTGTCATCGTATCAATATGATAACAAATGAGACCATCCGTTTATGCCATGCGAGTATATCATGAGGTCGCTCGTTTTGGCAAGCATATATAGGAAGAAAAGAAGGCGTATGTCGCGGACACCGGCTATCCCACTGCAAAATGGCGCGCAGCCGCTGGGAAAAATCGAGGTTCTGCCCAATGCCATCCACACGATTGCTGTTCAGGCGATCAGCGAGTGCTACGGCGTGGTGGGCATCACCGCGCCGCGCCTGCATTACGGGCAGCCGGTAATGTTAGGGCCGCAACATCTGAACCAGGGCGTGCAGGTGCGCATTGTCAACGATCAAATCGTGCTGGATGTGTTTGTCGCGTTGGAGTACGGGCTGCGCATCTCCGAAATCGCGCACAATATCATGAGCGGCGTCAAGTTTGCGGTTGAGAAAATGCTGGGCGTGCCGGTTGCCCAGGTCAATGTGAACGTGCAGGGATTGAGCCACAGCGCGGCACAAACAGATGTGTCGAAACGCGCGAAATCAAGAAAAGAATAAAGACGTAGGAACCATCGACCATGCAGGAACAAACATCACGCGCCACAACTTCATTGCATCCCCAGCGCCAGCGCCGCATCAGCGTTTTTGATGGGCAGGACTTGAAGAAAGCTATGATGGGGGGCGCGGCATGGTTGGCGGAACACCGCGATGCCATCAACGCGCTCAACGTCTTCCCCGTTCCCGATGGCGATACCGGCTCCAATATGTCGGCCACCATGCAGGCTGCCATGCGGGCAATCGAAAGCAACGAGGAAACCTCGGCTGGTGTGCTGGCGGCGAAACTGGCGCATGGCGCGTTGATGGGCGCGCGTGGCAATTCCGGCGTAATCCTCTCACAGATTTTGCGCGGCGTGGCCCAGGGACTCGATAAAAAGCAAACCTTCACAGCCAGCGACCTGGCAAACGCAATGCAGGCCGCGCAGCAACTGGCCTATCGCGCCGTCCTCAAACCGGTCGAAGGAACCATCTTAACCGTCGTGCGCGAGACAGCCGAGGCTGCGCAGGTCAGCGCGGGACGCGGCGATGACCTTGTGACGCTTGTGCAGGAGATGGTAATGGCCGCGCGCCAGTCTGTTGCCCGCACACCCGACCTGCTGCCCACCTTGAAACAGGCTGGCGTCGTTGATTCGGGCGGGCAGGGATTCTGCACTATTTTAGAGGGCATCTGGCGTTATGTGCGCGGCGAGGCTACACAGGGCAGGACCGCGCAGTCAGTCATGAGCGCGTTTCCGGCGACTACTGCCGAACCCGCTGGCAAAAAGGGGCGTGTGCAGATCGAAGAAGAGTTTGGGTACGAAGTGGTTTTCCTGCTGCGTGGTGAACGACTTGATGTCGAGGGTATTCGCCAGCGCATCATCGACATGGGCGGCGTCTCCACCGTCGTCGCTGGCGACGAGAAGATGCTCAAGGTGCATACGCATACTGAATGGCCCGGCAAAATCCTCGACTACGGCGTGGGCCTCGGCAGTCTGCTCGACATCAATATCGAGAATCTTCAGGAGCAGAGCCTTACCTACGCGGCGGAGAGCGAGGCCGAACATGCGCTGGACGACGCGCAACCCCTGACACAGCAAATCGCCACGGTAGCCGTCGTCTCTGGCCCCGGCTTTGAAAAAGTCTTTGAGGGATTGGGCGTCAGTTCCATCGTGCCAGGCGGGCAGACCATGAATCCCAGCACCGAAGAATTGCTGGCGGCGGTTGAAGCCGTGCCTGCTCAACAGGTGATCGTACTTCCTAATAATAGCAACGTCATCTTGAGCGCGCGCCAGGTGCCGGGTTTGTGCCAGAAAGACATCTACATTGTGCCGACTGATACCATGCCCCAGGGCATTGCCGCGCTCATTCGTTTTAACTTCGCGTCGGACTTTGAAGCCAATTGTCAGGCCATGACCGAGGCGGCAACCAGCATCCATACCGCCGAAATTACTACCGCCGTGCGCAGCGTGCAGATTGGTGGTGTGCGAGTGCGCGAGGGCGATTATATCGGCCTCGTGGATGGCAACCTGACCATGGCCGGGCCGGACATGCAGCGCGTAATCCGCGAGACGCTGCAACACATGGACATCCAAAACTTTGAGATCGTCACGCTTTACTACGGCGAGGGCGTCACCGCGCAGGAGGCGGAAGAGACCGCCCGGCGCATCAAACAACTCTACTCAAAGCTTGAAATCGAAGTCGTAGATGGAGGGCAACCCCACTACGCCTATATTTTATCAGCAGAATAACGAACCGGAGCGGGGCCGGATGCCCACAAGGGGCATCCCTACATCCCGGCAAACCACCCTTCCCCATCACGTCTCTCGTCAGGCGAGGCGGGGCAGAGGGGGGACCGCGAGAAATGTAGTGACGTCCCTTGTGGGCGTCAGGGGCATCAAACCATATGGCTTTTGGAGGACTTTTATGGGTGTTCGTATCGTCACGGATAGTACCGCAGACATACCGGCGCAGATGGCGGCTTCGCTCGGCATTACTATCGTGCCACTTACCGTCTTTTTCGGCGAGGAAGCGTTTCTGGATGGGGTCGAACTGGATAACGCGGGTTTTTATCGCAAACTACAAAGCAGCAAGGACTTGCCGCGCACTTCGCAGCCCGCGCCTGCCCATTTTCAGGAAGCCTACACACGGCTGATCGATGAGGGAGCCAGTGGTATTGTCTCGATACATCTTTCCTCGAAGCTGAGCGGCACCTACCAGTCAGCTTGCACCGCGCGCGATAGCTTGCCCGCAAGCGCCGGGCATGTGCCTATCGAGGTGATCGACTCAAAAAGCATCAGCGTCGGCATGTC
>DASTKD010000427.1:0-11842 GCA_035716135.1 Ktedonobacteraceae bacterium | reverse complement strand
ATTGGCCCCTCGTCCAGGTTATCGGTCACATAATGGGCAGTCGCGCCAATCAATTTGACTCCGCGCTCAAAGGCTTTTTCATAGGGATTCGCGCCAACGAACGCAGGCAGAAAACTATGGTGGATATTAATAATGCGGTGGGCATATTCCCTGACGATGAACGGCTCCACGATCTGCATATAACGTGCCAGCACCAGAAAATCCACCTTTCCTTGCAGGAAGTCGAACATGCGCATCTGGTCATCTTTACGCTGCTCCTTGCGCACAGGAAAGTGATAGTAGGGAATAGCATACATTTGAGCAAGCGGCTCCAGGTCATGGTGATTACTTATAATAAAGGGAATATCCAACGCCAATTCGCCGCTTTTCCAGCGCC
This sequence comes from Ktedonobacteraceae bacterium, assembly GCA_035716135.1. Lineage (GTDB taxonomy): Bacteria > Chloroflexota > Ktedonobacteria > Ktedonobacterales > Ktedonobacteraceae > CF-113. The sequence continues at coordinate 11,466 of DASTKD010000427.1, read as the reverse complement.
AGAGCAGGTCTGTCAGACAATGATCGAGTTTCGATACTAATATGCCAATCCGCTTGCGGTGTCGAGAGTAGTGGACGCTCCAGTTCATGTGTAAGGCATCAGCAATGGGGCGAAAAGCATCAACAAGGTCAGCTTCGGACAGGGTAAAGCTATCTTCGGTAAAGCTCACCCTCATGAAGAACGTGCCGTGATGCAGGCTGGTGGAATGCTGGTCCGACTGGAAGATATTGCCATGATGTTCAAATATAAACTGGGAAACACTCGCCACAATGCCCGGTTGATCGGGACACGAAATCAACAATGTAATCATTTTGTCCTGTACATTCATATACAACTTTCTCCTCCCCTTATGAATATTACCGACCAAATCCGGCCCTGCCATCCCTCGCTTTCCCTGTCATCCTGAGCGAAGCGAAGGATCTCACTCGCCAGACGCACAGATCCTTCGCTTCGCTCAGGATGACAGGGAATTTCCGATCCTGGTTGGAAATGTTCATTAAGCATAACGTACCAGCAAGCTGTTGGTAGCTGTTTGCCCAAAAAGCTGACCTTCCGTACAGTTGACAAGCGACGTGGAGAGGATGATACTACAGAATATACAGTTCAATGCACAGAAGCCTGCATCATGCCATTCTGATGAAATTATTAAAGGATTTTCCGCTCGATGACCATAGAAAAAGAGTTTTTCCGGCAGGTGATGGGTCAGTTTGCCACTGGCGTGACGATCGTTACCACCGCGACCGGTGAAGGATTGTCAGGGCTGACCGTCAATTCGTTTACCTCCGTTTCGTTGAATCCGCCCCTGGTACTGGTATGCATCGATTTAACCAGCCACACGCTTCCCTTTCTGCGCGCCAGCGGGTACTTCGCGGTCAATTTTTTGACTAACAGGCAAGAGGACCTCTCACGTTGTTTCGCCACCACTTCAAGCGAGCGCTACGACCGCTTCTGTCACGCGCCATACCATGTCGCCTCGACCGGCTCGCCCATTCTGGACGGGTCGCTGGCCTTCATTGATGCTCGTATCGTCGCTGAATATCCCGGCGGCGATCATGCCGTCTTCATCGGCCAGGTCGAAGCGATGGGTACCGAAGGCAAGGCACAATTCCTGAATGTTGCAGGCAAGGAACGCAGCACGCTGACCGAGTGGAGTGACGAAGAGCGGGAGCATACACACGAAACACGGCCCGATAAATGGCCGCTCGCCTACTATCTGGGACAATACAGACACCTGGCGCGCGATTACAAACGCCCAAGCCTCTCAGCATACTACGATGAAGACTTCGAATGAATTGCGCACGCTAGAACAAGATCGCCACGTCGCCCTGGAGATGCTGCACCGGCGCATACTCGCGTGCCGCTTATGTGAGGAACAGGGCTATATTGCGACGGCGCAGCCCCTTGTGAGCGGGCGAGCCAGCGACCGTATCATGGTCATCGGGCAAGCGCCGGGGCATCGCTCGGTGGCTAAGGGACGTTCGTTCAGTGGCCCTGGCGGCAGCCTGCTCCAGAAGTGGTTGGAACGGGCAGGTTTCCCAACCGGCTATCTACACGCGCATGTCTATCTCAGTTCGCTGACACGCTGCGATCCGGGGCGCAACCCGCGCGGCGATGGTGACAGGCGACCCTCGCAACCAGAAGTCGCGCTCTGTCGCCCCTTTCTGGAAGCCGAATTAGCCATATTGCAGCCAAAGGCAGTGTTGCTGGTAGGGGCGATGGCTATCGAGACATTCCTGGGTAAGCGCAAACTGGAAGAGTGCATCGGAACCTTTGAAGAGAGAAACGACATGTTGTTGTTGCCCCTGCCACATCCATCGGGCGTAAGCAGGTGGCTGCTCGATCCGGCGCACCAGCTATTGCTGCAACACGCACTGGCAATCCTGGCGGAATGGCGCGTCGTGTATCACCTGGATGAAGAGGCATGAGGATATACAACTTATTGCGACGCGCCATTGTTAGAGGGATGATCTAAACCGGCTTTTTTACGCATGGCGTACTCATGCACGCCCTTTTTGAGCGTTCCCAGGGCCAGCGTGGCGCAGGTCGGGCGCGTCATGACCAGTTCGCGGCCCAATTGTTCGACGAGGTCTTCAAAGCTCAACTGCTCGATCTCTTCCGCCGTCATGCCCTGCGTAATTTCCGTCACATACGACGCGGCGGCGCTGCTGATCGTACAGCCCTCGCCATCCCAGTGAACTTCCTCGATTTTGCCGTCTTTATCAAAGCGCGCGTGCATAGAGATGATGTCGGCGCAACCTGGATTGCCGCCCGTCACACTCACATCCGCGTGTTCCAACGGCCCCTTATTGCGCGGGTTATCATAATGATCCATTAAAAATTCGATGGCTTCTTGACGATCCATAGGTTGGTGTTCTCCAATAATTCCGATAATTAGGAATCGCCCTCGTCCTGATGAACATTACCGATCTTGATTGATAATGTCATCCTGAGCGAAGCGAAGGATCTCTGTTCGGCATTGCACAGATCCTTCGCTTCGCTCAGGATGACATTCCCGATGTTGATCGGAAAAATTCATCAGGACGGGGGCAGACGTTTCCTACATATTACGGCTCCTACACTACGGCTTCTCGATGGGCGCGCGTACCAGGTTACCCCATTCGGTCCAGGAGCCGTCGTAGTTGCGCACTTGCGGATAGCCTAGCAGGCGCGTCAGCACGAACCAGGTGTGCGCGGAACGCTCTCCAATACGGCAATATGTGACTACGTCGTTCGCAGGATTGATGTCCCTGCCACCGTAAATCTGGCGCAGCTCGTCGGCGGATTTGAAGGTGCCGTCGGGATTGGAGGCAGTACCCCAGGGGATGTTCCTGGCGGTGGGAATATGGCCGCCGCGCGAGGCTCCCTCCTGCGGGTAATTGACCATGTGGACCAGTTCGCCGGTGTACTCCGCCGGGGAGCGCACGTCGATCAGGCGGCGATTGGCCTCTTGCAGTCCCTTCAACACGTCTTCACGATAGGCGCGGTTGGACTCGTTGCGAGCCGGAGCATGGTAGGTGGTGGCCTGGAAATGCGGGACCTCTTTGGTCAGGGGTCGGCCTTCCGCTTCCCACTTGAGACGCCCACCGTTCATGATCTTCATGTTGGTGTGGCCGAACATGTTGAACAGCCAGTAGCTATAGCAAGCATACCAGTTGTTCTTATCACCGTACAGCACAATCAAGGTGTCGTTGCTGATGCCCCAGCGGCTCATCAGCTTTTCAAAGCTCTGCTGATCGACGAAGTCGCGCGTAACGGGGTCCTGCACATCGACGTGCCAGTCGAGTTTCAAGGCACCCGGCAAATGGCCGACTTCGTATAAAAGCACATCTTCTGATGCTTCGATCAATCTCACGTTGGGATCGTTCAAATGTTCCGCAACCCAACTTGTATCAACCAGCGCATCGGGATGCGCGTACCCGGACGCGGCATTGGCTGCCGAGGTCGCGGTTTCTGTCCCGGACATACTCAATTTCCTCCCTACAAATAGGTTTGACTGTATTCACATACCCGTCCAGGTGTGACGGGCAGGGGAATAAGATGACGGGCAGCACACATCACGCCGCCTCATTTACGAGAACACATGGTATCCGGTTTATATTCTACCCCGCAGGTCGGAATTAAGCAAGTGGTTTTTTCATTAAAATGGGGGGGAACGCTAAAATAGCGCTCCCACCTGTTGATTCCACATGTTCCAGGCCAGTTCGTGCGCATCGGCGACCACGCCGTAACGGGCGAAGTAGCGACATATACGCTCGATGTCGCGCAGTAGCAAAGGAAACACCGCCGGGTTCTGGCGCGGATCGACTGCCTGCGCGAAGTCGATGATGCTGACCGCTCCCCGCCAGTACAGGATATTGTACTCGGACAGGTCGCCATGAATGCGACCGTGTTCGAGGAACAGCGCGATGTTGCGCATGACACAATCGAAGAGCAATTGTGCTTCGTCCCTCCTCAGTCTGACCTCCTTCAGCAAGGGGGCGGGATCGTCAACGTCGCCGATATACTCCATCAGCACGGCGTTGCCGATTTGCGTCACCGGGCGTGGCACATGCGCGCCGCTCTCATGCAGCAGGCGTTGCGTCTCGAACTCGTATTCAATCCATGACTTCACCTGCAAGGCGCGTCCCTTGTTGCCCGCGTCAAAGCGGCGGATGTTGCGCACGATGCGCCCCTCGCGGTCATGCTGCAAACGGCTCTGGCGGTAGACGGCATCGTTCTTCAGGCTGCGAAACATGCGCGGGCGATAGACCTTCGCCGCAAGATAGGTCGCGCCGGTCGCGGGATGCGCGGCGCAGCAATAGACGCTGGCCTCCTTGCCGCTCCTGACGACGTGCAGCACATCGGTAATCAGGTCTTCCTCGTAGAAATGCTCCAGCGACGAAAGAATCCAGGCCCCATCGCGCCGGGAGGCCAGAAACGTTGGATTGAACTTAGGTTTATCGTCGCCCTTATCCAACGCCTGCTCTTTGAGCCAGCGCTGCACCTCGGCATGACCCTCGTAACTCTCTTTAGGAGGCGGCGTATGTACTCCAGCAGCGCCGCGCCGCTTTTTCATTTTCATAGGTCGAAACCGTTCGATTTTCTCATCTTCTTCGTCAAATTGGTCAAAATCGTTATCGTAACGCAAAGTGAACTTCCTTCCTCAGAAGCAAAAACATGCAGGAATTGATATTTTGCCAGCACAAAACAAGCGCGCGAGCAAAAGCATACACGGGAATAGTTACAGCATGGAGCGGGGAGACAGGAGACGAGAGTTACTGGAGAAGAGGAAAAGAAGCTAAAGCGAAACGCTCAATACGAGGTATTACGCGACAATATGTTTAGTAATGGTCGCCAACACCCACAATCTGACCAGTATACCCACAGACCCCTGCCTTGCTCAAAGAGAAGATTGCCATTTGTCCCTCCTTCTTGATACTAGTCGAACAACTCCTGTAGAGAGTATAGTGACAGGTTAAGGGAAAGTCAAGTAAGATTCCCCGTGAAACTTGCAGGAATCATACGTGTGATGTGCCTCCCAATGCATAGAGGAAAGACCACGTTCCATGCTGGCAAAAAGCTTGTAAGATTTAGAAGGCGCAAAAACTGTATTACATCTAAAATTTATTTTGCCATTGTTCTTTTTGCATTCATAGAGTATACTTATTACGTTGGTCGATTTTCTATTACAGTAAAGGAGAAAACTAATGGAGGTATCAGTCTTTGTGGTAGTAGCGATGCTGTTATTCGGCATCGGCATCCTGTACGACAGCAGAAAACGCCCTGAGAAGCCTAAAAAACCACGCTATATCGTCATTGACACCCAGGAAAAAGACGACTAATCAGTCCCACAACCCTACTTTTGCAAACATCGCCAGCCGCTCCGCCAAACCGGTATTGCGCTGCGTGACGCGGTTATTTCTGACGGCGACTTCCAGGGCGCGGGGTTGGCCGATGAGGATGCACAGGCGTTTGGCGCGCGTGATGGCGGTATAGAGCAGGTTGCGCTGGAGCAGCATGTAGTGTTCGCGCGTCAGGGGCAAGACGATGGCGGGATATTCGCTGCCCTGGCTTTTATGCACCGTCACGGCGTAAGCCAGCGTCAATTCGTCCAGTTCGTGAAATTCGTAGCTGACGATCAGCGGCCCGGCCTCTTCGAGAAATTCGACTTTGACGGTAGAATTCTCGCGGTTGATGGCGCGAATCCAGCCCACGTCACCATTGAACACGTCTTTATCGTAGTTGTTGCGCTGCTGCATCACTTTGTCGCCGACGCGGAAGACGCGCCCGCCCCATTCGATGAAAGCCTGGGCGTTCGGGTTGAGATGCGCCTGCAACTCCTCATTGAGATTGTTCACACCCAGTGGGCCGCGATACATGGGCGTCAATACCTGAATATCGGTCATGGGATTGAGACCATAGTGCTTTGGAATGCGGTTCTGCACGAAGTCGAGAACGAGGCGCTGAGCGCGCACCGGGTTATCCTCGGAGACGAAGTAGAAATCGGTCTTTTGCTCGCGTTGAAACGACGGCATTTGCCCGGCGTTGATGCGGTGCGCGTTGACTACGATCTGGCTTCGCTGCGCCTGGCGGAAGAGGTCAGTTAAGCGCACGGTGGGAATGGTCTCGCTGCGCAGCAGATCGCGCAATACATTGCCGGGGCCAACCGGCGGCAACTGATCGGCATCGCCCACCAGCAAAAGGTGTGCGTCGGGCGGCAATGCTTTGAGCAGGTGATAAAAGAGCAGGATGTCAACCATCGACATCTCATCGACGATCACAAACTGGTAGGGCAGGGGATTGTCTTCGTTGCGCTGGAAGCTGTTATCGTGCGGTGCGTATTCCAGCAAACGATGCAGGGTTTTGGCCTGGAAGCCGACCGCGCCCCCGGTGGCCTCGGTGAGACGTTTGGCGGCGCGACCCGTTGGCGCGGCCAGCGCCACATTGATATTGCGCTTGCGTAACACCATCAACAATGCTCGCAAAGAAGTCGATTTGCCCGTTCCCGGCCCGCCCGTCAGGATGCTGACTTTCTGGCTGTAGGCCATCTGCACAGCTTCGCGCTGCTTCTCGGTCAGGGTCATATTGCGTTTCTGCGCCAGGTAGTCAAAGACCGCCTGCCAGTAGCTCTGACTGACCGGAGACAGTTTGCTCTCGCTTCGTAACAGTGTGCGCAGGATACGCGCCGAACCGTTTTCAGCGTGCCAGAATGGGCCAAAATAAATACGCTGCTGCGGCTCCTGCTCTTCGATCTCCGCCCAATCTGGCGGCGGCTCATCGTCGTTTACGGACTGAGGAGGTTGCGATTGGGTTGCTGATGTCGGGATAGCTGGCAGGGGCGGTTCAATGAACACATCGCGTTCGTTTTTCAGCTGCTCCATCGCCTCCGCCAGCAATTCGCTGTTGGAGGTTTCCAGTATCTCCGAGGAGCGGCGCAGCAGTTCGTTTTCGGGCAAAAAACAATGCCCGTCATCATTGGCCGCCTGCGCTAGCACGTATTTGAGTCCCGTTGCCAGCCGGGGAATGCTGTCGCGTGGCAAACCTAGCTTGACGGCTATTTCGTCAGCCGTGCGGAAGCCGATGCCATTCACATCCGCCGCGAGCTTGTAGGGATTCTCGCGGATAACCTTGATCGACTCTTGCCCGTACTCTTTATAGATGCGCGTCGCCAGATTCATGGAAACATCGTGCGATTGCAGGAACAGGTGCAGTTCCTTGACCTCGTTTTGCTCAGCCCACGACGCGATAATCTGCTCCCGATCTTTCGCGCTGATGCCCTTAACTTCGCTCAGGCGTTCAGGCTGCTGCTCGATAATCGCCAGCGTCTGCTCGCCAAAATGGGCTACGATGCGTTCGGCCTTCTTTGGCCCGATGCCTTTGATCAGACCCGAACCGAGATAGCGTGTGATGCCTTCGGGCGAGGCAGGCAAACGCTGCACAAAGGTGGTGACATGCAGTTGCCGCCCATATTTGGGGTCTTTCTCCCATTCCCCATCCACTGACAACAACTCGCCCACCTGCACGCCGGGGAGTGTGCCGACGATGGTGGTCAGATCATCCCGAAACAAACGCCCGCTATCATTGGGGCGAAAACGCGCCACCGTATAATGATTCTCTTCGTTACGAAAGACAATGCTTTCAACCGAACCCTCAAGCTTTGGCATTCTGAACTATTCCGTCATATCATAGAGAGAGCATGAAATATCATGCTGTATCTTAACACAAGTAGCAGAAAGCGTCGAGAAGGAAACACATTCAATCATGACAACCACACCGCAACCCGCCAACAACGACAAAAAAGCTCAGGTGCAGGACTATTTTTCGCGCACAGCCGAGAGCTACGTTGCCAGTTTTTCGCATCGCGCTGGCGACGATCTGCTGCGGCTGATCGAACTGGGCGAATGGGACGCGAGCCAGCAGGCGCTGGATATTGCGACTGGCGGCGGGCATACGGCGCTGGCCGTCGCTCCACATGTGGCGCGGGTGACGGTAACAGATCTGACCCCGCGTATGCTTGAGAAGGCGCGCGAATTTATCTTGCAGCAGGGCATCACCAACGCAGTATTTCAGGAGGCCGATGCCGAACAATTGCCGTTCGCGGATGCCACATTCGAGCGTGTGACCTGTCGCATCGCGGCTCATCATTTCCCCGATGTAGCGCAATTCGTACATGAAGTGGCGCGCGTGCTGAAAACGGGCGGCCTCTTCTTGCTCATCGATTGCATGGCTCCCGGCGATCCACAACTCGACGTCTTTGATAACCGCGTTGAAAAGTGGCGCGATCCCTCGCATGGTCGCTCTTGCACGCCGGAAGAATGGCAGGCATTTTTTAAGCAGGCGGGTTTGACCATTGAGCAGCAAGTATTTTTTCGCAAGTCACACGAATATGCCGACTGGACGGCTCGCGCGCTGTTACCCGACACCGAAAAAGCGCAACTGCAACGGTTTATCTTGTCGAGCGATCCGCGTATCCAGAGCTACTTCGAGGTCAAACGTACAGTTGATGGGCAATTGGAAAGTTTCACCAACGACTTCATCTTACTGAAAGGGCGCAAAAGCTAATACAACCGGTTTTGCAGGAGGTTTATAATGGGAGGAGCAGGTCTCAAACTGGTCACATTTCTATCACGCTATCAGCGATGCATAGAAATCACTTGACAAAGCACAGCTTTTCGTTTAGACTGACAGTAACGATTGTTACATTCAATCCAGGTTGCGGGGATAGGGATGGGGTATTTCTGTGAAGGATGAACATATCATGAATCAGTCTCAATCAGCGCATTTTCCCGCCTATAGCGGACCGCTTGACGCGACAGCGCAAAGCAAACTATATGACCTGTTGCGGCTACCTCGTTATGCAACGCCCATGTCGATTACCGAAGTGTTACAGCAGATTGAGATAAGCACAACACCACAGCACTTAAATAAGCGCGTCAACAAACTGCAAGGCAAAATCTGGAAGTTGCCCAAAGAGGAGCAAATCCTGTTCCGGGAACGGCTGGCGGATATCCTGACCGTTCATGCTCTGCACGCGAAAAACCGCGCCCTGCGCCTCGAGGCGGCTGGCTGGCTGCGCTTTCTTACCCAGGCCGCCTACCTTCGCCGGCCTGAACAAATTTTTGTGACATTAGTTACGGCAGCAACACAGAACAGTCAAATCGATACCCACGAACGCGCGGCCTATCTCAAAATGATCGTCGATTGCTTCTGGCCTTTTCGCTATCCCTATCCCGCCTTCACATGGGAAGTCTTCCCCGCCAACAGCGTTTTCTACGCGCTGGCTCCCTTGCTCTCAGTGCCTGATGACTATACGCAAAGCATGTTGATTGCCATATTCAGCGAACTGCCAACGCTGGATGAAAACGAAATCGCCGCGCATTTGTTGCCCGTCGCGCTGCAATGGGCCGCTCATAGCGATAGCGAACACCGCCAACGCATCACCACTATCCTCGCACGTATGAACCATCCAGACGCCCTGGCCGCTCTACAGCGTCTTCAATCCGATGCCGACCCTTTTGTACAAAGCAGCGCGCGCCATGCCGCCGAAAAAGAACAACGCGCCTGACCTTTCACACTACATAAAAAATGAGTACTTCCCCGTACCCACTGCATCAGGTATGTTCATGCCAGCATTGGAATGACGATGAAGCGCGGTTCTGCTTTGCCTCAATGCCAGCACTTATCGGTTAAGTACTCATATATTGAGTATATGTTATAAACGTGATCTCGTCAATAGCTGTCTGACAAACCTGTCGTCACCGATAATAATTTACAGAAGCTAAGAAAAATGGGTGAAATAATTGTGAATTGTGTTCATCATGGGTTATAATACATGTGTCTTCTGTAAGAGATGAGAGCAAGCAGGGGTAAATTCTCTCAAACAGGCAATTACATTTGAAATTTCGCTTACTTCCGGTACACTTGTGTAACCTTCTGTGGGGAGATAGGAATTGAGCTTATGAATAATAAAGTTACCTATCGTCAACAATTTACTCGTTGTGGTAAGCAACGCTGTCGTAAATGTAAAGAGGGTGCCGGGCATGGGCCATACTGGTATGCCTACTGGAGCGAGAATGGCCGCACTATCAGTAAGTATATTGGCGTACACCCACCCGCCGGAATTGAGCTTACTTCTGTTGAATCTCGCACGCCTCGCCCATCAACGGGAAAACCTGGTACCAGCGCACAGATCGGTGAAACAGCAAATGCTGATATACATACAACGCCCGCACAAAAAGCGGTAGAGGCAGGGCCATCTCGATCTGAGGGAAGCCAGCATACTCCCGTTTTGCGCATGTATTTGCTGGGGCAGTTGCGTATTGAGCGCAAAAATGGCGATGAGTGGGAAACCGTCACCAATCGCACCTGGCACCGGCGACGGGCGCGCGCTCTGCTGGGATGCCTGCTCAGTTCCAGTGGTAGGAGAGCAGGCAGAGAGCAGGCGATGGAGGCACTGTGGCCCGACCTGGATGTTGAGACTGCCGCCAACCGTTTGAATGGAGCGGTGCATGAGGCGCGTCAGGTGCTTGAGCCTGAAATCACGCGCCCTGCCGCGTCACGCATGTTGCGCCTGGAACGCGATATTTTAGTGCTGGCCGACGCCGCCCATATATGGGTGGACGCGGACGAATTTGAAAGCCTGCTCAACAAAGCCAATACCGCTACAGACGCGGAACAGGTAGAACAACTGCTGGAAGAAGCCTCCAAACTCTATACCGGTGATTATTTGCTCGAAGAACTCTATTCTGAATGGGCCACCGCGCGCCGCGAGTCGTTACGGCGCGGCTGGATGGGTCTGTTGCTCAAACTGGCGGAATTGCGTGTGGCGCGCCGCGCGCTCACCAGCGCCATTGAGCCGCTTGACAAACTGCTGGGTGCTGACCCGACACATGAAACGGCGGTACGGCGCTTGATGGTTATTCTCACCCAACTGGACAGGCGGGGAGAAGCGTTGCGGGTATACCGACGCCTGGCGGATACGCTTGAGCGCGACTATGAAAGCGACCCGCTGCCGGAGACAAGCGAACTGTATGATGCTCTACGCAGCGGAACATTCCAGGTGCCGCGCTCCCCGGAGACACCAAGCGGCCCTTTAGAGACAAAACCCCTTATTTCGACCCCTCCGCAACCTGTACCTATCGCCCCGCAGCCAGCAGAAGCCCCTCCCAGACCGGCCTATACAGGCTTTCAGCGTCCTGCACTCCAGTTGGGGCGTCATAACCAGAGTAAACTGATTGGACGCGAACGCGAACTGGCTGCTATGCAACAATTCCTGCTGGCCCTTGAAAAAGAAGGATCAAAAGAGAAGAACAATGCAGCGCAGGCAGGCGCTGGCAAGCTGCGCATTGACGGGTCGAAAGAGGCGACAACACACGCGAGCAGAAAAGGGAGAGCGCAGAAGCTCACCCATTTTTTGCTTTTGATGGGAGAATCGGGCATCGGCAAAACGCGCCTGGCCGAAGAGATCAGCTACGAAGCCAACCTGGG
>DASTKD010000426.1:0-7595 GCA_035716135.1 Ktedonobacteraceae bacterium | reverse complement strand
AGAAAGGCGACCGCAAGGGTCGCCTCTACTATGAACGTCTCTTCTTTTATTGCCGTGTCATGGTAGAGGCGACCCTTGCGGTCGCCTTGTCCTATCCCCTTCCTGACAATCATTCATCAGCCCTGGCGCGAAGTGAATTCGCGTTGTCATGCTGAGCGCAGCGAAGAATCTCTCGCCGGGCAACATACAGATTCTTCGCTGCGCTCAGCATGACAGTCCCTGGCGACCGCACGTTTCAAACAACCTCCATTCCTCCGCCCTGACTGCCCGGTTTTTAGTATAAGACAGGGCGAAGTAATATAGGAGATTATACAAAGAGCAGAGCGATATACTCCCGGCAGATGCAGGCAATATGCTAAGACAATTGGAGGTTTACATGCAATCACGTATAAACGTGCCAACGATCATCAAAGTGGTGATGTGGGTGGCGGCGGCGATGATCATCATTGTGGTTTTTCACCTGGGGGGAACCATAGCGTTGCGCGTCGGGCAGTTTTCGCCGCTCACCGGCGCGTTTATCGGCGGTGCGCTGGTACTCGGCAGCGTGCTGTATCCTAGGGGCAGGCGGGAAAATGCCGAACCCTGGATCAAGTTTGAGCAGATCGCCTGGCTGCTCATCGGCCTGGGCGTGGTGATGTGGGGACTGGGCGAAAGCTGCTGGCGCTATTACGTCTCGATGGGCCAGGCTCCGTTTCCATCCGCCGCCGATATCGGCTATTCCAGCTTTCCCCTGCTCGTTTTCGCGGGACTGCTGTTACAGCCATCCCCCGGTTCGGGTAGCCGCCGCGTCCTATTGCTCATGGATAGCTTAATTTCGATGGGATCGATGCTGGCGCTGGCGTGGTATTTGCTCCTGGGGTCATTGGCGCAGGCTCCCGGCGAAGCCAGTCTCGCCAAATTCCTGGGATTGTACTATCCCGTCGCGGACACCGCCCTGTTAAGCTGCGTACTCTTCCTGTTGCTGCGCGGGCAGGGACGCACCTATGTGGCGACGGCGCGGCGCGTTGGCCTGCTGGTAATCGGGCTGGGACTGTGTTTCTTTGTCTTCTCCGACTTCCTCTTCAACGTGCAAAACAATGCCGGGACGTATGTTGAAGCCACCTGGATTGATCTGGGCTGGCCGCTCGGCCTGATAACGATAGGCATTGGCGCGTACCTGCGCCGCTTCCTGCCCGTCACGCCGCCTGAAGTGATCGAAGAGCGCATAGAGCGCATCGACGAGCGCAATGTTTTCGGCTTTACGCGCTTCGTCCCCTACATCTTACTATCGCTGCTCTTCATAGCCTTAACCTTCAACGTGCTTTCTAACGATAGTGGGCAGGCGGCCATCCGCCCCGTACTGCTGTTTGCGACGATGGGCGTAGTAGCTCTGGTCGTGGCGCGCCAACTGCTCACCCTGTGGGAAAATGCGCACCTGGCCGCGCGCCAGGAGGAGGCGCTGGAAGACCTGGCGCGCGCCAATCACCGCATCGAGGAACAGGCCAGTCATATATCCAGCCACAACGCCGAATTAGAGAATGGCATTGTGCATCTCAAAGCAGTACAGGCGCAACTGGCTAACGGCAACCTGAAGGCGCGGGCCGAATTGACCGGCGGCGCGCTGCTTCCGCTCGCGGGCAGCCTCAACCTGATGGCGGAACGCATCATGCGCCTGGGACAGACGAGCATCTACACCCAACGCCTGATGCGCTCGCTGGGCGAGTTGAGCGTAGCCCTCGAACGAGCCGCGACAGGAGCGCCACTGGTTGTGCCAGCATCCTGCAACGAATTTCTGGAAATCAATCGCCTGCTGGTAGCCCTGCGCATCAATAACATGAATGCCATGCCGGTATTCAACCCGGTGACGCCTCAGCCAGCAGCCTCCCAATCGGCTGCCGAGCGTTCCGGCACACAGCCTCTACCCCCACGCAGCGGTCTCAGAACGGTGATGGGTTCTACCAGTTCGCGCCCATTCCCGGCGTCAGGCCCGTTGCGTCCCATGCCCGCATCCGGCCCATTGCAACACACGCCCGCGCCGCAGAATACCGATCCATTACCACCACCATTGCACTCGCTGAGACGTGCTATTACAAACGAACAGGGATGATCGGGAGGGGACAAGTAATGGTATGCAGGCACAGGGAATGCGCGAGCGCATTCCCTGTGCCTGCATACCATTATGGCTTCCTAAGCGCGATCAGCTTGCCTGCTGTGTCTGGCTCGCAAGCATGGACTTGAGACGCGCGGCATTCTGCGGCTGCGCTTTCTTCATCGATTGCCGCATGAAGAACTCGGCCACCTTTGGAACGTCACCCACCTCAATCGTGAAATGCACGCGGCAAGATTCTTCGGAGAGCGGCTCGATGCTGTAGCTCTCGCGCCAGGGTTCCTTCGCTTCGGCAGCGGTTGTCAGGGTCAGCAAACGATCCTGCTCAAACTCCGTCACGAACAGGGTCTTCTCGCTCTTAAAACCTGAGAACTTGCCAGATTCGAAGTAGCTGGTTCCCAGGCGCGCCGATCCGGCAGGGGTAACACGCACTTCAATGATGCCTGTTATCCAGTTGGGCCGCGCCTCCAGGTCGGTGAGCTGCCCAAAGACGGCTGTTGCCGGATAGTCAAAAGTGTCGGTGTATTCGAAGGTTATCATGTTTCTCTTCCTTTTATATTGCTATTCATAGAACTATAGGCCCTCTCGATACAGGGCCTGTTTCTGCTACTTAACGCGAGAGGAGCGTTGAGAGGGCCTGTGTTAAGACTTGCTCAGCATCTTGCTCCTTCTCCTCCCCAACACGGCTCCGCCAGCCGATGAATCCGTCGGGACGGACGATTACAGCCCCTGCGGCGGTGATTCCATACGCATCGCAGAACGTGTTCCCGGCATCGATGAGATCGGCGGCGATGCAGCAGATCTGATAGATGTCCAGAGGGAGATGGAGAGCTTCTTTTACGCTGCGTGCGGCGTCCTTCCAGTTCTGTCCCTGTGGACCTACGAGCAGGACAAAGTGGGGACCGAACAGGTCTCGCGTCGAGACCGGCTTGCCCTCTCGTGCGAGTACGAGATGCGCAGCGTGAGTCCCCGGCTGTCCCTTCCATTGATCCGGGCGCTGGACCAGGGGAAGATTCTCATCGCCTGCTTCCCGCGCGATGGCTCCTGTGCTGTAGCGATAGCCCATCACGAGAGTAAAGGTATCGACCGTGATCCCGGCTGAGCCTTCGTTCTGGCGCTGCTGGGAAAGCAACGCGACCTGCTCGGCGGTGTAGTTAGCCTGCGGGCGTCGCTCCGCATCATAGGTGGCGAGCAGCGCTTCTCCCGCCTCCCTATGCAGGACGGCTGACAGCTTCCAGGCCAGGTTGTACGCCTCCGCAATGCCGGTAGCGCCTCCCAGACCACCGCTAGGCGGCTGGGTGCGAGCCGCATCTCCTACCAGGAAGATCCGGCCCTGTTGGAAGCGATCAGCGACAAGCTCGCTCGCTTCGTAGGTCGCCACGGTTTTAAGCTGTACCGGCAGGTCCGGGACGCCGACAGCTGCCCGGATAAGCGACAGGCAACGCGCCTCTGGATAGTCGGCGAGTGTTTCTTCATCTGGATCATAGGGTACGTCGAGCCGGTAGAGGTCCGGTCGCCCCACGGAGCCGGGGTAAGGAACCAGCGCGGCATTCGAGACGGTATCGTTAGCAATGAAACACATGACGGCGTGCCGCTTGCGGAACAGTTCCATAATATCAGCCTCGAAGATCATACTGACGCAATGAAACAGCGAGCCTTTTCCATGCCGACCAATACCGAGCTGTTGACGAATCGCGCCCTGGCCGCCGTCAGCCGCCACCAGAAACCGGGCGCGAACTGTGTGCGTGCTGGAACTTCCCCGCTCGCGGATCGTGGCCGTGATGCCATCCTTATCCTGCTCAAACGCCTCCAGTTCGGTGCTGAAGCGTAGATCGCCACCGAGCTGTTCGGCCCGCGCTCGCAGGACCGGCTCCAGCAAATCCTGGGCAACCTGGCTGCCCCGCGCCGGGCTGCTGTCGCTGGTGAAGAGGGCATCGACATTTTCCTGCAAAACATCAAACTCCTGGCCCACCAGGCTCTCCACCATCAGGACGTTGCCGCTCATGTTGAAGGGTACTTCGACCTGGTGAATGGCCTCCTCGATCCCCACATTGCGGAACATCTCCATCGTAGGCTGGGCAAGGCCGGGGATACGTGGATGGATCGCGGTACCCGGATGGCGCTCAACCAGCAGCGAGGAAATACCTCGCCAGGAGAGGAAGAGAGAGGTTGAGAGGCCAACTATGCCACCTCCTACAATCAGCACCTGTGTGGTTTCATCATAGCCGGAATGATGTGATATTGATTGAGTATCCAAAAGTTTTTTCTCCCTTTGCATTCATTTCAAACAAACACTTCTTAATCTATGAGGCGTTTCCTCATGTCAGACAGTGTAGAATGCAATCGGGTGAACTGGCATCACCCACAGAGGATGATTGGAGGGGTGATTGTACAATAAAGTGTGAAAGGCGACCGCAAGGGTCGCCTCTACTATGAACAGGTCGGGGGTGTTCCTTCGCGTCTTAGTAGAGGCGACCCTTGCGGTCGCCTTCTGCCTCTCTGCTAACCCCCGCCCCTGCTGATATTTCAGGGGATATCAGATCAATTTCAACTGGCGCGCGACCTCGCGGGCCTCCTTGCGGCTGTTGACGTTGAGCTTGCGGTAAATGCTTTGCGTCTGCGTTTTGACGGTGTTAATGGAAACAATCAATTCTCCGGCTATCTCCGGGTTGGAGCGACCGGCGGCGAGCAGGCGCAGCACGCGCCGTTCTTGCGCGCTCAATGGCTCGAAAGGCATTACCGGCGCGGAAGGTGACGATGATGGTGAAATATTTTGCTCCGCCTGTTGCCGGGCAAAGGCATAGAGCAAAGTACGGGCATATGTAGCAAGCGGCTCCTCGCGCGCATCAGACAAAACGGCCTGCAATGCTGCTGCCATCACCTGACCTTCATCCAGGAAGAGATGCTGGTAGCCTTCGGGCCGGGCAAGCGTGAGAGCCTGCACAAGTGTCTCCCTGGCCTGCGTTTGATGCTGATTGGTACGACAATAAGCCAGCGTCTTGAGAACCAGTATCTCCAGTTCGCTCCTGCTGCGTCCCTGAGCGTGGGCGTCCTCCTGCCAGCGATCAAGCAGTTGGAGGGCGGCCTCTGGCTCACCCTGCGCGATCAACAGGCGAGCAATGATGAGCGCCTCGCGCTCCTGCTGAATGAAGCGAAAATCCTCGCCGAGCTGCGTTATAGCGATGGACCAGCGTTGCACCGCCGCCAGGTCTGAGGCATCCAGCGCGAGGCGCGCCTGACTCACCAATACCTCTCTATACAGGTAGGGCCACCGGTGTTCCTGTGTCAGCATGATAAGCTCTTGTAGCAACTCTCGCGCCTTTGTAGTCTCGCCACGCGCATGTAGCACTCGTGCCAGAGCGAGCGAAGCGGGAACCAGGATAGCCTGCTCTGCATAATACCTGCCAATGTCGTTGGCATGGCGCTGGCATAAATCCAGCGCCAGCAATAGTTGCTGTTCCGCCTCCTGCAAATCATTCCATTCGTAGGAGAGCGCCGCCAGACCCGTCAGAGCAGTCGCCATATCGACCGGGTCCTCTGTAGCATCGGCAAGCACCTGTCGATAGAAGCGCTCAGCCTGATGCAATTCTCCCTGTTGCATGTACAACTCGGTCAGCATTAAAGTAGCCGCGCGCGCTCCAAACGGGTTGCCATTCGTTTCAAAGAACGCCTGCGCCTTCAGAGCCAGCGGACGGGCAGCGAAAGGCTTACCCGCCAGTTCTTCCTCCGTACTCATAACGAGCAATGCGCTCGCTCCCCACAGGTAATCCTGTTCGGGCAGCATATCGAGAGCTTGTCTGGCAAAAACAACCGCCTGGGAGAAATCGCCCTGCCACCAGGCGACCTGCGAGCGAAAAGCCTGCACCTCGCCAAGTTTGAACATGTTATCTTCAGCGCGCCAGTAGCGCTCGGCCATCTCGAGCGGCTCTTGCGTCAGCGCCATCGTCGCCGGGTCGCTGCGATCCGACGTAAACAGGAGAGCCGCCGCGTAAGCCAGGCAGAGCATCGGGCGCGGCTGAAGCACATCTTCTGGCAACTGGCCTATCCAGCGCAAAAACGTTTGCAGCTCATTATTGGTGTTTTGCGGACTGATGATGCCCTCAATCAGCGTAGCGGCGCGCTGGAAATCGCTGACCGAAAGTGCGGCTTCGATGGCTTCGGCGAGCAACCCATGCTCTTCATACCATTGACGCGCTTTGTCGTACAACGGGCGCAGGTAGTCTTCTCCCAGGCGGCGGCGAGCCTCGTGCTGCATAGCCTCGGCAAAAAGCGCGTGATAGCGATACCATTTACCCGTGTCATCCAGTGGCATCAGGAACAGATTAGCCCGTTCCAACTGGACAAGCATCTGCTCGCTATCGTCCCTACCTATAACCGCGTCACACAGGGAAGCTGTCAGGCGATTGAGAAAGGCCGTGTGCAGCAAAAAGTCCTGCAGCAATTTCGGCTGGGAAGAAAGCACGTCAGCCACAAGATACTCCAGGATGTGGCGCTGGCTGCCCGAAAAGGTAACAAGCATTCGCTCGAGGTCTTGCGGGTCTTTTCGTCCCTGTAGCGCGAGCGCAAGCAGGCGCAATCCCGTCACCCAGCCCTCTGTGCGCGCCTCCAGGCGTTCGATGGCCGAAGCCGAAAGCGGAAATGCCAGGGTCTGCTGGAGAAATGCGCGGGTTTCCGCCAGCGAAAAGCGCAGGTCAGAGGCATGTAGCTCATACAGATCATCGTGGGCGCGCAGGCGTGCCAGGGGCAGCGATGGATCGCTGCGCGTCAAAATCATCATGTGCAGCCTTACCGGAAGATGATCGATGAGATAGGCCACCGTTTCCTCGATCTGGGGCAACGCAATGACATGGTAATCTTCCAGCACCAGCACACAATCGCGTTCAATCCGCGCCAGGTCGTTGATGAACATCGTCAATACCGCCTCCAGAGGAAGTCGCCGCGATGTGTGCAACAACTCAAGCGCGGACGTGCCAATGGCGACGTCGAACACCCGGCAGGCGGTAATAACATAACGCCAGAAACGCGCCGGATCATTATCACCCTCGTCGAGTGATACCCAGGCCACTGTCGGCGGGTTCCGCAGTTCGCCGCGCGTCGCAATCCACTCACTCGCCAGCGTCGTCTTACCGAAACCGGCGGGAGCGGACAGCAGGGTAAGCCCGTGTTCAAGCCCCTCGTCAAGTCGCGCAAGCAGCGACTCACGCGGCACAAGTGACTGATGTGGACGCGGCAAAGCAAGTTTGGTACTCAGCAATTCATAGGCATCGGAAAATTGCGCGCGCTGTTGTTCGCTCACACCGTCTCGGTCGATCATCATCTATCCTTGTAAGCAGGTATAAAGGCATCTTATGTCACAAGTGTTCTAATATGGTCAGTCTACTACCGCTACGTGATAAATGCAAGCAGGAAGAGATATGAGGTTATACGAATGAGTAGCGATAGAAGTTGTTAAGCCGCTTAGATAAGGGAGGAAGGCGACCGCCAGGGTCGTCTCTACTATGAACGGACG
>DASTKD010000425.1:0-6216 GCA_035716135.1 Ktedonobacteraceae bacterium | reverse complement strand
CTTCCTTCTGGTCAATACCATCGGCTTCTTTGGCTGTGGCATCAATATCGCCGGTTTCTTGATGGCGGTGCTGTATGCCAATGCCTTCGATATCGATGTGTTTGTCAGACGCACGCTGGTCTATACACTGCTGACCGCTATCCTGGCTTTGCTCTATACCGGGCTGGTGCTTGGTTCGCATTTTGCGCTCGCCACTTTCAGCCCGCAGGCGGCGCAATCTCCGGTTATCCTGGTTGGTTCGACGCTGGTCATTGCCGCGCTCTTCCAGCCGCTACGCCGTCGCATCCAGCATGCGATTGACCGCCGTTTCTATCGCCAGAAGTACGACGCGCGGCGCATCATCGAGGGTTTCAGCACCAACCTGCGCAACGAAATAGAGCTGGCGGAACTGAGCGAGCAACTGGTAGGAGTAGTGCAGGAGACCATGCAACCCACCCATGTCTCACTCTGGTTGCGCAAGCCGGACAGGACGAAAAATCCAAATCTCATAAATGTTTCCGACCAAAACAGGTAATGGCGTACTTCCATCCTGGTTGGTAATGTTCATCAGGCGAGCATGAGCTAATAGCGCATAGAAAGTCCGAGCGGGGAGGCATCTCTCCGCTCGGACTTTCATGAAACTCCAGCTCGTGATAGACCGTCAGCGTTACTTGATCGGTCTGGCGATGTAACGGAGGTGCATCTTTTTGCCGGTCTTTGCACTCGCCAGAATATTGGCATTCTGGCTGCTCGTGCATACTGTATTACCCATGACCGTTGGATTGGTCGCCATTATATCAATCATAGACAGATATGGTGGAGGAGCTACGGCTGTATAACCAACACCGCAGATCTGATTATAGGTCAATCGATCACTATTGCCCACATCCGAGATACCAGCTTGATAACCACCAGGCAAGTTAAGCAGATTCGTCCCTGAAACGTTGCTTACCGCGCTATTCGTGATGTGGTTGTGACCCGCTATGACACTGGTTGCGGCTATCGGCAGGGAACACTGGTTGTTCCCATCAAGGCTCAGGTTGTCGATAAGAACACCGACATCGTTATTTTGCAGATTATTATTCTGGATTTTGGTACCAGTTGTAAGTGGCGTGGCCGCTCCATCGCACGAACCACCATAGACGAGAACACCACCATCAGAGGCACCACCAGGTCCCGTGTAAGAGTTACCTGTGATGGTATTACTCAATACCTGGGCAGAAGCGCCGCGCGATATCTGAATACCGTTCTGGGCGATAATTGGAGAGAGCAGGTTTCCGTTGCCGCGCCCGGCACCATTCACTGTGCTTCCCGAAACGGTAGCCGTCGTGCCGGGACCATCGATAGTCATACCATTTTTCTGGTAGCCGGAGACGGTTGTTGTTTTTATAGTCGCGTGGCCGACGAAGCTTTCGGTTTGGTCGCCGCTGAAATCAGTAAACGGCCAGTATTCGCGGCCAATCTGAATGGCGACACCGAACTGGCAGCCATACAGAGCAGAGTTCGCGTCTCGAATGTCGTTGACATGGTCTCCGATGAGCGCGGCTGTTCCTCCGGCGATTACCAGGACGCCGAACTCCTGTTCGGCACAGGAATTATTGCCCGGCATCACGCCAGCAATGATCAGGTTTTTGATCTTGACGTTCGCGCTCGCGCCCCACACAGTCACGACCGTCTGCGGCACAAACAGGTTATCCGTGACGAATTGCGAGGGCAAACGGCCAATATAAGTAGCTGCGGCGGGAAATGGACTGGGTGCCACGAGGCCCGCGCCGGGATCGCCGGTCAGCGTGAGAGCCTTCGTGATGATTACCTGTTCAGCATAGGGTGTCGTGCCGCATAGATAAACGGTAGCTCCAGGATTAGCGACATCCACCGCCGTCTGTACAGAAGTGAAGCCTGGCGATGCACAACCAGAATTTAGCCCGATGGTTGAACCTACATAGAGCGTCACACCGGCCGCGTGTGCTTTGAGAGGTATCCTCAATGTGAAAATGCCAGTAATTACCAGCAGTAAAGCAGCAATAGGCCCCACTATAAGCCATACTTTCCGCCGGCGCAAAGAACGTAACATGCCTTCCCCCTTTATTAGTTCATTGACAACAAACTTTAGAAGAGCGTAGCATTTATAAATTCAATTGTCAATGATTTGATAAAAAGGATTTCATAATAATGAAAATATTGTAATTTTATTTCATCATAGTATATAATGAAATTATCTGGTTTATATAGATATTTTATGAAACAATTTGACATATTACAGGGAGATAATAGAGTTGGTTCTGCTGGCTGTTCGTACATAACGAAGAATCTGATTCGATGGGGCAAAGATGCTTCGCTGCGCTCAGCATGACAGGGCTACTGGTGGCCGGTAAAAATCATCAATCAGTACTAGTCAGGTACTAAGAGGCGTCAAGTACGTCATAATGTTAAGGGATGTTAAGATCACAAATTTAAATAGATATTCCGGGGGAAATATGAAACGTTGGGAGCCATTCCATTCGTTAAAGCGCTTCTCGCCTGCGCTACCGTTTATCATTGGAGGGAGCATTATTTTAATTGTCGCGGGAACATTTTTCACCCACGCGCTCGTACCGGCCTCGCGGCCAGGTGTTATTGTTCCGGCCAATACTCCGTCTTCGCTTGCTTACAACATAGCGGCTATTCAGGCTCATCAGGATGCTACGCCGGTCATATCCATTCCTCCTCCATATAATAAGACATATGGCACGCCGACGCCTGGGAGTACATCATCTCCTACGTCCTCGTCCTCACCCTCATCGTCGCTTTCGCCTACAGCGACGGTGCCGCAAGGAACTCCCGTACCCACGTCGCCTCCCAGCGGGAATCCTGGCGCAATGCTTCCGCCTGGCAGCGCATTGCCGAGCGATAGTACTTGCGCGGCCCGTGTCAATATGTCGTCGTTTGAGCCGCGCCCGGACAACAATACCGCTAATCACAATGTGCCGAGCGCGGGGCAGATTGGCGGTTTGCAACCCTGGAACTCGTTGATCGGCATGGATGATAAGTCGGACGGCCTGCGCAGGCGGGTGACAGGCAATTATACCGGTACCACCGACGAAATCTTGCAGTGGGTCGCGTGTAAATGGGGCGTTGATGTTAATATCGTGCGCGCCGAAGCCGTACAGGAGTCAAACTGGCATCAAAGCCAGCTTGGAGATTTCACCAACGACCAGAGCCTTTGCCCGCCGGGAGCGTGGAATGGCAGCAGTTGTTACCAGAGCTACGGCATTCTCCAGATCAAATATACCTACTTCAAGTCGGAATGGCCCATGAGCCAGCAAGATACCGCCTTCAATGCGGACTTCGTGTATGGCTGGCTGCGCAACTGCTACGAGGGCTGGGCCGACTATCTGTACCAGCAGACGCCATCGCCGGGCTATCCGTCCTACCATGCGGGCGACATCTGGGGCTGCCTGGGCTTCTGGTTTAGCGGTAGCTGGTATACCTCTGGCGCGATCAATTACATTAATATCATCAAACAAGACTACCAGCAAAAGCCCTGGCTGCAATCAGGATTCTAAGCCAGGGCAGCTCTGCTCTCAGAGGCATTTACCTGAGTACTGCTGTCATCCTGAGCGCAGCGAAGGATCTGCGCGTTGCCAACGAGAGATCCTTCGCTGCGCTCAGGATGACAGCAGGTGGGACGACCCCGCGCTAGCCTTACAAACTCTGTCGCCAGGCGCGAATCTGCTCAGCATGTTCCTCGAAGTGGTGCCATGTCGCACCCTGCACCCAGGCTCGCACGTAGCCGTTCCAGCGCTCGGCAGGCAGCGCTGCCAGCAGACCGAACAGTTGATAGTGGGGTGCCTCGAACATAGTGATTGATTCTTGTAGTGAAAGGGCCTGTAAACCCGCCTCCCACTCGTCGTTGAGCGCGACGGCGTCACGATAATTTTTGCCGGAACGCTCGCCGCGCAGGTGGATTTGCAGTTCTTCCAGACCCACTTGTTCCCAGTGACCAATATGTGCCATCAAGTCCTTGACGGACCACTTGCCCGCCGCGCCTGGGGCGATCAGTTGCTCCTCGCTCAAACCAAAAATAGCAGATGTGAGCGCCACCCGCGACGAGATAATATGAGTCAGGATTTCCTGGGGTTCACGTGTATCTTTAGGCATATGAATACTCCCGCCAGCATACCTTTTCAACGGTTTGTAACATAAGTGTAGCACCTGAACGAAAAGAAAGACAAGCGAGCAACATGTCATAGATAGATATAAGCGGCGAATTATGAGTAGAATAAGTTACATTGATATTACAAAGCCAATTACCCCCTTACAAATCGCGTATTTTATGCTATAATGTCTTGTAAGTAACTAACCAAAGAACCAGTAAAGAGGGGAAGTTACCGACTCCATCAGGCTTGAAAGGAGGATGCCAGACCCAACGGACTACTCGCATTATTCTCCACCCACTTCACGGCAAGTCCTGTAGCGCGTTTATCGTCTTTCCAGAGACGAACATGAAGCCATCCACCGGTTATCATGGATGACGGTCCTACCTTACTCTACGGACATGGCTGTCCGCGACAAGCAGTTACGCGGGCGACGCGCCTGCGTCAACGCGATGTGTACCCGACTCTCGTTTGTACATGTTTTGCTAGTCTACTTATGAAAGGTGGGAAACCTTTATGGCAGATGTTGCAGTTGAGCGCGCCGAATCGCGCGCGCCAGCCATTGCCAACCCCGCTCCTCTTGGCCTTAGCGGCTTCGCACTTACTACATTCGTTCTCAGCGCCTCTAACGCTGGTTTCATCCTCACGCAAGGTACGGGAGGGGCCATGGTTCTCGGCCTCGCTCTATTCTATGGCGGCTTCGCTCAGTTTTGCGCCGGTATGTGGGAGTTCCGCAGCGGCAACACTTTCGGCGCTACCGCTTTCTCCTCGTATGGCGGCTTCTGGATTTCACTGGGATTTTCCCTTTTACCCCTTTTCGGAGGCAAGAGCCTGGCTGACCTGGCAGGAGCTACCGCGATTGGCGTCTACTTGCTGGGTTGGACGATCTTCACGTTCTACATGTTCCTGGGAACATTCAGGCTGAACGGCGCTCTGGTTGGCGTCTTTGGCGTCTTGACCCTTACCTACCTGTTCCTCACCATCGGGGCGCTGGGAGGCGGAACTGGCATGACGCAAGTCGGCGGGTGGCTTGGCATTATCACCGCTCTGCTGGCCTGGTATACCGCGGCAGCGGGTGTTCTCGCCGGAGTCAATTCGCGGTTCAAGTTGCCCGTATTCCCTATGGGCTAGAGTAGTCCGCAACTGATGTTGCGCCTGGGGGCCTCTGGTCGTATGCTGGCCGGAGGCTTTCAGGACTGTTTGTTTGTAGAACATTTCCAACGCTATTTCATCAAAAGAAGGATGTCGTATGTCAAAGCAGGAATGGAGCCGGGCCATGCGCGCTATCTGGCTCCTCAACACCATCGAAGTGGATTTGAGCCACCTCGGCATACCCTTGATGCGTGTCCCCGCCAGTATGCGCGACCTCGGTGATGCTCTCACATCAATGAGCGAGCAGGATCGTCAACTCATCGAAGACGAACTGAGCAACGCCCATGCATCACTCGCGCAGGTGGTTGACGAACTCCAGGCAGGTATGGCCGAAATCGAAACGCTACTGCGCCAGCCGTCCGAGCAGGCACAGCCGGTTTCAACGCAAGACGTTACGGAGAGCACAAGGAGCGTAGTATGGCAGAGATAATGACCGCGCGCGAGGCGGTAGAAAAGTACATCCACACGGGAATGCAGGTGTGCTGGGGTGGTTTTAGCTATACCCGGCGTCCGTATACCATTGCCCGCGAAGTGATTCGCCAGCGAGACCGCATCAAGCACCATTTTTGCACCATGAATGGCGGCGCATCCATCGAAGAAGCCCTGGCAGCCAATGATTTAATATCAAAACTGGAAACAACCTATGTTGGATTGGAAGGCATCCAGCCCGTTGCTAACAGCATTCGCCGCCGCGTTCAGGATGGCTCCATCCCCCTGTTTGAAGATTATAGCAACTATGGCTACGCGACGCGCACGATCGCGGGACGCTTCGGCTGGCCTTTCGCACCACTAATGGCTGAGCTTGGCAGCGATGTACCGGTGCATGATGTTTTTGGCAAAGCCGGGCTGCGTGGGAGAAACGAGGATGGAAGCTGGATCGATCCGCGTATTCCACCAAAGAAGCTCGCCTTTATCGATGATCCGTTCGATGGCTGGGGCCTGCGCCCAC
>DASTKD010000424.1:0-3252 GCA_035716135.1 Ktedonobacteraceae bacterium | reverse complement strand
CCTGGCCGGTAACTACACGATCTCAATCTTGCCCTCTGTCACCGAGTCGTCGTCGTGAACCAGGAATACCCGGCTATAGGGGGGTTCGGGATAGAAGCGGTGGGAGAAGATAATATACAAAATCTTGCTGAGTTTGGCGTAGTCTTTGTCGCGGCGCGAAGGATAGGCTTCGCTTACCGGATGAGAGTGGTAGTAGATCATCTCGCCGTTGTATTCTTCGATATCGTCGAAGATGTCGAGCAGGTCGTTGGGGGCGATGATGGAGAAGTCGTCGGGCTGCTCGGCGGCGTTGGCGGTCGGGTAGTGCTTGACTACCTGACCATCTTTGCTGCCCAACGCGCCGCAGGCTTCATGGGGATAGCCCGCTATGATATGCGCGGCCATCTCATCGTACAATGTCCGGGGGATACGCACGACAAAGGATGCGTCAGCTACCATAATAATACTACCTCTAAATCATCTTCCAGTTGCTCTATATCGCGCGTCCACAGGTCTTCGCTGAGGTACTTCCAGCCGCCGTCGGCGAGGATCACGACGATTTTACCATGTTCCATGCTGGCAGCCACGCGCAGGGCCGCGTGCAGAGCCGCGCCGCACGATGGACCGGCAAAGATGCCTTCCTGGTCTTTCAACTGGCGCGTGCGACGAATGGAATCCCTGGAGGATACCAGGATTTTGCCATCGAGCAGCGATTGATCCAGCACTGGCGGCACAAAACCGTCTTCCAGGCTGCGCAAGCCCTGCACACCTTCGCCCTGCAAAGGCTCGGCGGCTATTACCTTAATAGCTGGATTGTATTCTTTCAAGCGCCGGGCATTACCGGTGAGCGTGCCGCCTGTACCAAGACCGGCCACGAAGACATCCAGGTCGGGCAGGTCCGCAATGATTTCTGCGGCGGTACCCTCGTAATGGGCGCGTGGGTTCGCATCGTTGCCATACTGGTAGAGCATGACATAGCGATCACCGGTACTCGCCAGCTCTTTTGCCAGCGTTACCGCGCCATTGCTGCCAAATGCACCGTTTGAATAGACGATCTTTGCTCCATACAACTCGAGCATCTGGCGGCGTTCCTGTGTCACATTGTCAGGCATGACCGCCACAAACTCGTAGCCTTTGACGCGCGCAATCATCGCCAGCGCGATACCCGTGTTGCCACTGGTCGGTTCCAGCAGAATCGAGCCAGGGGTCAGCCTACCATCAGCCTCGGCCTCTTCAATCATCTTTTTGGCGATGCGATCCTTGATGCTGCCGGAAGGATTGGCACCCTCTAATTTGGCGAAAATTTGCACACCGGGACGCGGGCTGAAACTTTTCAACTCGACCAGTGGCGTATTTCCGATGGTATCAAGGATACTAGTATAAAGCATAGATTCCTCTCCGGCGGGTCAGTTTAGCGTCCGCCTGCCATGGCGGGCAGCAGGATGACGGTATCGTTCGGACCCACGCTGGTTTCCAGCCCCTGTAAAAACCTGACATCCTGATCATTGACATAGATATTAATAAAGCGACTGAGGTTGTCTTCAGGCTGAATCTGCTCTTTTAACGCAGGGAAACGCGCATACAAATCGGCCAGCACTTCTGTCAGGCTGCCACCCGAAGCAGTCACCTGTTTCGATCCACCTACCGAAGCCCGCAATACGGGCGCAAGACGTACATTTGCCATTTGCTATCCTCCTTTTATTTTGCCATTGTAGGGACGCGATTGATCGCGTCCGTGTTGCCCGGCAGTCTTTGTCGCCAGACGCGATGCCAGCGGACGCGATCAATCGCGTCCCTACAATGTGTAACCCATTAATTTTACGCGCGCGTCGGCATGGCGCAGACATCCGCATATGTTGGCAGGTCGTCCAGATGCGCGTGTTCGCCGCAGGCCGGGCAGTTGGGATCGCGGTACAGGCGCAATTCGCTAAATTCGCCCGCCAGCGCGTCATAGGTCATCATGCGCCCAACCAGTGGATCGCCGATGCCCAGCAAGAGTTTGATGGTCTCGGTCGCCTGGAGCAGCCCGATGATGCCAGGCAAAACGCCCAGCACACCCGCTTCAGCGCAACTTGGAGCCAGGGCGGCGGGAGGCGGCTCTGGATAGAGGCAGCGATAGCACGGCCCGTCGTAAGGCTTGAAGACGGTCAACTGTCCCTCGAAGCGGAAGACGCTGCCATGCACAACCGGGATATTAGCACGCAAGGCGGCATCGTTCAACAGGTAGCGCGTGGGGAAATTGTCGGTGCCATCTAGGATCACATCGTAGTCAGCGATAATGCGCGCTACGTTGGTCTCGTCCAGTATATCGATATAGGTAACGACCTTCACGTCGGGATTGAGCGCCTCGATGGTTTCGCGCGCCGAATCGGCTTTATACTGGCCGATGCGTTTGATGTTATGGATAATCTGTCGTTGCAGGTTGCTTTCGTCTACCACATCGGCGTCAATGATACCGATCGTGCCAACGCCTGCTGCCGCCAGGTAGTACGCCGCCGGGGAGCCGAGGCCACCCGCGCCAATCAACAACACCTTCGAGTCGAGCAATTTGAACTGCCCTTGCTCACCCACTTCGGGTATCAGCAAATGGCGGCTGTAGCGTTTACTCTGCGCCTCGCTCATGGTGCGCGGCTGTACAAAGGGCAGACCACTGCCTTTCCACTGACCGTAACCGCCCGACATGGAGATAGCGTTCGGATAGCCCATCTGCTTGAGGGTAGTGCCAGCCATAAGCGAACGCACGCCGCCGGCACAATACAGCACTACCGTTTTGGATTTATCGGGAACGGCTTCTTCTATTTGCAATTCGAGGAAACCACGCGGCACATGGACCGCGCCAGGGATATGCCCCTCGTTCCACTCGTTTTTCTCTCGCACATCTACTAAGACAATATCCTGCTGATCGCTGCCAGCTTCGTGCTGTTCAGCCAGGGCTTCATGCACACGATTAGGTGTCCACTCTTCTACCTGTTTGCGGGCCTGCCGCATGATCTCTCGAGATGCTTCACCCATTTTTGTCACCTCTAATGCTTGTTACTTGAAAACACCCTTATACAGGGAATTACGCCTATGTAAGTTACTCAGGAAATATTGATGCCTGGAGAAGCTGCGACATTGGAGCCTACCTTTTATTAGCATACACCTTATAACGCCCGTTTCAGCTTATTTATTCCCACCATGCAACCTTGCAATTTCTCTGGCGGACTGATACTCTGTATTTACTATTCTGGCACCGAGCATGTTCCCTTGCCGCCTGCGGCGGCTTGAAAGAAG
>DASTKD010000423.1:0-12367 GCA_035716135.1 Ktedonobacteraceae bacterium | reverse complement strand
GACCCTTGCGGTCGCCTTCCTCGCTACCACCGCAATCATTCACAAGCCTCGATGGTAATGTTGTATACTACAAGTAATATCCCATGCTGAGGAATATGCGACGGGCTAAACCCGTCGCATTCGCATTTATTCATATCAAGTTTTAAGGTGGTGTGTTGATGACTGGAGAAACGATTCCTGAGCGTATCAAAATGCTCGTGATTGATATTGATGGCACGTTGTTGAACCCTGAAGGGAAGATTAGCGCGCCGACACGGGCGGCTGTACAGGCAGCGCAGCAGGCCGGTATCATCGTGACGCTGGCGACGGCGCGCCGCTATTGCAATACAGGGCCGGTAGCTGACGAACTGGGCTTGCAAATCCCGCTTATCCTGTATGATGGCGCGATGATTGTGCAGCATCCGCAGGGCAGCATCCTGCACAGGCAAACGCTATCTGCGGCTATCGGGCAACAGGCGGTGAACATCCTCTTACGACACGGCGTACAGCCGGTGGTTCACCCGGATACGGGCTTGAACGAGGAGATATGGACGGGGCCAGCCGATTTCGATAACCTGTGGCTGGATGCCTACTTCACCACCTACCCCGATATGCTGCGTCGGATGCCTTACGCGCGTCTCTGCGCCGGGCAGGATGATCCCTTGCGCGTGGTGGCATTTGATGCGGAAGAAGCCATTCTGAGCGTGTCGCCGGAGATCGCGGCGCTCGATTGCTCGTGGACAAGCATCAAGCGTGGTAACTTCGGCTGCGCGGAACTGGCGGTGATGCACGCAGGCTGCTCGAAAGCGAGCGGCGTGGCGGCGCTGGCACAGCTATTCGATCTGCTGCCCGGCGAGGTGATGGCTATCGGTGACAACAATAATGATATTCGTATGTTGCAATGCGCTGGCTGGGGCGTGGCGATGGGACAGGCTCCCCTGGCAGTCAAAGCCGCCGCGCGGGCGGTGACAGCCAGCAACGCTGGGGATGGCGTGGCGCGGGCTATCGAACGTTACGCGCTGGGAGATGGGCTGCTGGAAGCGCGTCGCTCCGCGTCAATCGCGGCCTCAAATTCCCTCAAGCGCACTACCTGGCCGTGATTTGGCGCGGCCTGCCAGCGTTTTTGTTGCGCCAGTTGCAATGCGTCCTGAGCGTGCATCCCCTCATAGGTAAGCACCGCGCAGGTCAATAAGACGCTGCGCCCCACTCCATGCTCACAATGAACGAGTACGCGCCCTCCATCCAGCATGGCCTGCTGCGCCCATTGCGACCCCTCCATCATCTGCGCAACCGTCAGTGGTTTCGTGTCGCGGGTAGGGAGATACAACAGCTTGATATGTTCTTGTGCCAGCGCCTGCGCATCATCGCTATGTTCCGAACGGGTATCTATAACATGCGTGATGCCTGCCCGCGCTAACGCGGGGATGTCTGCGGGACGAATACGCCCGCCCACAGCCAGGTTTTCCGTCACCCAGCTCATGTTGAGTTGATCGGGCAACGGGATATGCAGCGCGCGAGCAATGCGTTCCGCCCGCGAATCTTCGGGAAACAGGTGGGCAGCAACGCGCGTCCAGGCGCGGTAGGTGACGCGGATGAGGCCGGTAAAAAACCAGCGCGCGCCCGAAAAGCGCAGCCTGGGACGCTCTACCGGTACAGTTGGTGCCGCGTCAGCGGGAGGCGGCGTTATAGTTGGGTCTGATGACATGATACAGGGTAATCCTATCTATCTTTATGGAGCGACGCCCTCAAAGGTCGTCCCTACGGGTTGATCGTCGCGGGACATCACGCGCTCTAAGGCGGCGATGGCGCACTCGATCATGCTATCATCGGGTTCGCGGGTGGTCAAGCCCTGCAAGGCCAGCCCCGGCGCGAGCAGCCAGCGCACTACGCGATAACGATAATTTGCCGCGCCCAGACGCATCAGTTCATAGGCGATGCCAGCCACAACCGGCACCAGCACAATGCGCGAGACGATTTTCAACGGCAGTGAAGGCGAACCGACCAGCGCGAAAACGAAAATCGAAACAACCATGACCAGCAATAAAAAGCCGGTGCCGCAACGGGTATGCACGCGCGAAGCGCGCCGCACATGCGCGATGTCGAGGGGGTCGCCCTGCTCCATTGCATTGATGGTCTTATGTTCAGCCCCATGATACCCAAAGACGCGCTGAATATCAGGGACGCGACCGATCAGGTAAAGATACCCGATTAGCAGGGCGAGGCGAATAACGCCCTCTACTGTGAGATTGAGCCAACCCTCGCCAACCTGGTTACGCAGCAGGCCGGTTATGAGCAGCGGCCCCAGGAAGAAGACGGCAATGGCGAAACCCAGCGAAACGATCAATGTCAACGCCAGCGCCGCGCCACCGATCTGTGGTGGCCTTTCAGGTTGAGCAGGCCAGCCGTTGCCGGTATTGCTTCCATACTCTTCTCCAACAGGCGGCAAATCAGCCCGGTACGGTGGAACAGCAGGCTCGACCGCGCCGGTGGCGACATTGGCGGAAAGGGTCATCAGGCGCGTACCAAGCACCAGCATCTCCCACAGCAGCAGCATACCACGCAGGAAAGGCAGGCGAAACAGGCGATTCTGGTACAGCTTCGGATTTAATGCTTCCTCGTAGAGATAGATACTCTTATCAGGGCAGCGCACAGCCATAGCTGCCGTGTGACGCCCTCGCATCATCACGCCTTCCATAACCGCCTGACCACCATAATAGAATTTTGCCATGCTTCATTCACCTTCGGGCGCGCTTGAGAGCGCCTCTATGAGCGCTTGTACCTGTAAAGCGTTCTCTGAAAATTTTTCAAACGATTAAAACGGCGTCGCAGCGCAACCATTGACATAGTAGAGCGCAAACGCGGCAGGCGGCTCTGTAAAGTACGAGCAGGTATGATGGTTGGCACAGGGCTTTGCCGCGTGGACGCGGTCAACCGCGTCTCTACAGGGGACTGTTGCCATACGCCGGGCGCGTCCGCGCGGGGTAGGTAGCTCAGGATGCATTGCGCAATATCGAAAGATGCATGAGGGCGCGCGATTTTCCGCGCATTCTCCAGTTGCTCCTGCATGACCTCCGAGCCTGGTTTAATAAGCAAGCGTAGCGCGTTAATCATTTCAACGAGGTCGTAGGCCAGCATACCAACACGGTTTTCGGTGACAAATTCGACATTCCCCTCTTCCTGGCCGGGAACATAGGCGCTGAGAATGATGGGGAGATCGCACGCCAGCGCTTCGCTGATGGTGCCTGGACCGGCTTTGGTGATAATGACATCCGAGGCTCGCATCATCTCCGGCATATTATGCACAAAGCCAAAGATTCTGGCCGGCACGCGCAGGCTGGCACGCACGCGCTGTAGATGCGCATAGAGACGGGTATTACGACCCGTAACGATGAGCAATTGCACCGGTAAACGCGCCTGCGAAATGGCCTGCACCGAGGAGCGCAGCCCACCCGCGCCATCGCCGCCACCGACCAGCAAAACAACCGGCTTGCCGGGCGTCAGTCCCAGCTTGCGTTGCAATTCCTGTTTGCTTTCAGAGGGCAGCAGTGTGAATTTCGGATCGATGGGCATACCGAGCATATGCACACGGGCGGGGTCAAGCCCGCGTTCGAGATAAATTTCCCTGGCGCGTTCCGTTGGCACGATATAGGCATCCGCGCCGGGGGCGAACCAGGAATAATGCAGGCTGACGAGATCCGTAACGACGGTGATGAATGGAATATGAAAAGGCAACTCTTGCAACACGCGCAGGGTGACATGGTTGAGTAAAGGGTGGATGGAAATAATCACATCAGGTTGGACGGTGGAAATCAGGCGCAACAATCCCTTGTGAATCAGAGGAGTCGCCATCGTCTGCACCGCCGAAACGCTTTGCGCCTGGTTGCTTAGATGAAAAACCTGCCCGTAGAGCCTGGGGTTATAGCGAATAGTTGGCCCATACAGCTTCATAGCCTCGCGCAGGGGAAAACGACCATACTCCTCAAACGCATCTACAATTTCAACACGATAGATGTTCTGGCTGCTGGCTCCGCTCTCCTGCTCGCTTTGAGCCAGCATGGTAATGGCATTGCGTATGGCGTTAGCCGCGCTGCGATGTCCTGCCCCGGTATCAGCAATAAGGAAAAGTATCGTTCTTATCTGACCATTCAACGGGTCATTCCCCTTATATCAAACACAAAAAACAAACGGGGGATAACGTATAGAATGGGCGCGGTTTATTACGCCCATTCTATACGTTATCCCCCTTGATCCATGCCCGAACAGGCGCGATAAATCAGGCCACTATTCTTCGGGCAGGTTAAAGCGACGGCGGAAACGCTCGACGCGGCCTGCCGCATCCAGGATACGCTGCTGTCCCGTAAAGAATGGATGGCACTTGGAGCAAACATCGACCTTCAAGACGGGTTTGGTGCTGAGGGTCTGGAAACTATTACCACAGGCGCAACTGACTGTGGACTCGATATACTTTGGATGTATTCCTTTTTTCATGACAACTCCCGGTTAATTCAACATCTATGGCTGTGAGCATGATTGTACACGGATGATACGTGGCCGTCAAGGGGTCAGGAGTTTGCGGTTCCTTTACCTCCCACTCACCTTCACCAACTGATTGACTCTATTCTATCACACTATAACACACTTTTGGCAAGTTTTATGCCCCGATTTTCAAAGCATCAATCCAGTCGGCGGCGTAGCCGGTGATGGCCCAGTGCGAGCTGGTGCCGATATTGCCCGAAAGGGTGGTTTCGTAGCCCAGCATAATCACGTAGTCATTGCCCTGATAGCGCAGCGAAAGAGCCTCGAATTCGAGCTTGCCCACGTAAAAGGGGTCGCGCTTGCGCACACCGGTCAACTTTGCGAGTGGGGCGATGAAGAAGACACGCTTCTCGCCGCGATTTTCGGCGCACAGCAGTTCGCGCTCGAACAGGTAGAGCCTGCCCCTGGCGACGGTCTCGCCTTTCGTATTCAGCAGGGTCATGAGGGTAAACCGCGTGGGGTGGCGCATTTCACAATGCCGCGCAACAACAGCTCCGGCCTGTTCGCGCTGTTCCGGCGTCAGCCCTTCCAGGTGCAGGCGGATGTAGCGCGTCTCGCCAAAGATGTGACCCAGCCCCTCTTTGCCCTTGCTCATTTGCAGGTACTCTTCACCCTCGTCTACAGCGAAACGCGCCTCAGACCATGCCATTTCCTGGAGTTTCTCGCCCGGAAAGCGCACACGCGCGCCCTCATCGTCGATCCACAAACCGCAGCGCGCGTATTCATAGCTGAGGATCAGCATAGGCATCAATACGACAAAGGCAATAACGCCTACAAGGTAGCCTATTATTCCCAGACCGCCCAGACCAGCAGGCAGCGCGCCCGTGGTATCCAGCACAATCGCGGCAACGGCGAGCAACAGGACAATGGCAGCAATTACCGCCAACCGTGTGATACGGCGCGTATGCTGCGCGAAACGATAATTTATGGTTGTCGATACGAGTGCATTCATATATTTCTTCCCATGATAAGGTGTGGTACACTAAATTAAATGCAAAGAGTGTATCCTGCGTTGCAGTGTAACATATCGAGGTTGATTTTTATACCATGATTGAACGCTATTCCCGGCCTGCTATGGCCGCCATCTGGTCCGCGACCCATAAAAGCGATTGCTGGCTCAAAGTTGAATTGCTGGTCTGTGAAGCCTGGACGCGCGAGGGTGTCATTCCACCCGATGCTCTGGCGAAAATACAGGAGGCGCGTTACAACGCGCAACGTATGCAGGAGATCGAGCAGGAGACCCATCACGACATCATCTCCTTCCTGCGCTCGGTGCAGGAGCAGCTAGGCTCCGAAGGACGTTTCATTCACCTGGGGTTGACCTCCTCCGATGTGCTGGATACCGCGCTGGCAATACAGATCAAAGAGGCCGGAAACATGCTCTCCGGCGCGCTCTCCGCGCTGGTAGAAGTGGTATCACAGGCGGCAGTGCGCTATAAGTACACGCTCATGGCCGGGCGCACGCATGGTATCCACGCCGAACCGATGACCTTTGGCCTGAAACTGGCTCTATGGGTAGACGAGTTGCGGCGCGGCCAACAACGGCTGGCCGACGCCCTCGCGCAGGTGACGGTAGGCAAAATCTCAGGCGCGGTCGGCACACACGCGACGGTGCCGCCGCAGGTTGAAGAGTATGTCTGCGCTCAACTGGGATTGGGCGTCGCGCCCATCTCCAGCCAGATTGTGCAGCGCGACCGCCACGCTCACTTTATCACCACGCTGGCCCTGCTTGGCGCTTCGCTGGAGAAAATGGCGCAGGAGATTCGCCATTTGCAACGCACCGAGCTGAGCGAAGCCTTCGAGCCATTCAGCGCGGGTCAGCAAGGTTCGTCCGCCATGCCGCACAAGCGCAATCCCGAATTGTGCGAGCGCGTCTGCGGCCTGGCGCGCGTGCTGCGCGGCTTCGCCCTCACCTCGCTGGAGAACGTGGCCCTGTGGCACGAACGCGACATCAGCCATTCTTCCGCCGAGCGCATCATCATTCCCGACGCCTGCACGCTGCTTGACTACATGCTTTCTACTTTCACGACGGTCATGCGTGGCCTGCAGGTCGATGAGGAGCGTATGCTGGCAAACCTGCGCATGACAGGCGGGCTGGTCTTCTCGCAGCGCATCCTGCTCGCCCTCATCGATAAAGGCGTGGGTCGCCAGGAAGCCTACAAGATGGTGCAGCGCAACGCGCAAAAGGTCTGGGGCATGGCAAGCAAGGGCGCGATAGAGGGTCCTGCCCTGCTCGACGCGCTCAGCAGCGACCCCGAAGTCGCCCAATACCTGTCACGCGACGAACTGATTGAGCTTACCAACACCGACTTTTACGTGAAGTACATCGACACCGCCTTTTCAAGAGTGGGATTGTGAACAGCGCTCTCTCCCTGACGCTCATCCTGATGGGATCAAGCTGTCTTTACCTCTTCGCGGTAGCCTACAGCTTTCGCCTGAGCCATAAACGAAGCTTCTCACCCCCCTGGCTGCTTTTGCCATTGTTCGGCGCGACCATTACCGGAATATCACTGGTCTTTAGCGTGCCGGTCTTGCCAGCGTCTACGATACCCGTAAGGCTACTCGAGCTTCTTGCCCATCTCTTCAATATACTCCTGATATGGACCATAACGAGCAAAATCGCGCCGGAACGTCGCCTGCCCGCAACACTGCTCTATGCCTGGAACCCCCTGGCGCTGATCGAACTGACCGTCTATGCCAATAACGCGGGTGTTGTGATGTTTCTGCTCCTGCTGGCAATAGCGGTACCACTGGTGGTCATTCCATCTTCACCCACATTCCGTAGGGGCGGGGGTGGGGTGAGGTATCCCAGGCATGTAGGGACGCCCCTCGTGGGCGTCCGGTCCCTCCAGCTACAGACGATTGCGGCGCTGGTCCTCATCGGGCTGGCTGTGCGTATCAATTTTATGACGCTGCTGCTGGCTCCGCTCTGGCTGTGGTTTATGGCGCGTCATATGCGCGGCGTTGCCAGGGCGCTCACAGGCTTCGCGTGGCGCGCCCTGGTTGTGCTGGCGGTTTTCATTGTGGCATATCTCCCGGCCTGGCAGGGCAGCGCAACGTTTCTGGCAATCACCGATGCACTTAATCTCTTCAATTTCGCTAACTCGCCGCTTAGCCTCGTCGTCATGCCTGCCCGTTCGCTCTTCAAATTCGTCGCGCAGAATGGACATTTCCCCCCGTCGCTGATGCAGCCAGCCACCGCCGCCGATATGACCGTCCTTGCCACCTCGCTTTTCCTGTTCGCGCTGCTCTACCTGCGCGAAATGGGACAGGTTCGCGCGCGATTGCGAAACAATCCCTCTCCTCGTCCTGTAGGGACAAGGGGTGGACGCGGGGTTGGGTGGGGGCCTTGTGCTTGTCCTGCTGGCAACATAATTCGTACCGGTTCCCATGATCCGCAACAAATTGCGGGCAAAGGGACGGAACGTGGAATGCCTGGGGGATCACAATTGGACGAGGACAAGCACAAGGCCCCCTCGTCCGCCCCACCCCGCCCCTTGTCCCTACAGGACGTAGGTACGGTCCCTACCATCAGTCCCGATCAGGATGACGGGGATGATTCGATTAAATTGCGTCCTTACGATACGCTGTTCACAGCCTGGGCGGTTGTGTTTCTGGGGTATACAGCACTGGCCGTGACGGTTTTCTGGCCGGGGTATATTGTATGGGGAGTGTGGATTGTGGCGCTGCGGCGTTTCGATGCCTTGAGCGTGTGCGCGTTACTGCTTTCCTGTAGCGCGTTGTTGTACTATCCGCTGCAACAACTTGCCGCGCATTCAACAGGTATCCTGCTGCCAGTATGCGTTTTTGGTATTCCACTCGTATACCTGGTAGTACAACATTACATCCCTCCTCGCAGGGTCGAAAGGAAGAATGTGCTGACGTGACAGATGAAGTGAAACAACGCAAGTTAGAGCATATCAACGTGGCATTGGGACAGGATATTGCGGTGGCGCAGCGCGCCAACTGGCATGATATTCAGTTCGTTCACCAGGCGTTGCCAGAAGTGGACCTTGAGGAGGTCGATACCTCGGTTGTTTTTCTCGGTCATACCCTGCGCTACCCCATCTTTATCTCTTCGCTGACGGGCGGGCATCCCGACGTGATCTCCATTAATGCAAACCTGGCGCGCGCTGCCGCTACATATGGCCTCGCCCTGGGCGTTGGTAGCCAGCGCGCCGCCATCGTCAACCCCGATGTAGCCGGAAGCTATGCCATTACACGCGAAAACGCGCCACACGCCTTCCTGATCGCCAACATTGGCGCGCCCCAACTGATTAAGCAGGCTCGCCACGAGCCGTTCACGCTGGAACAGGTGCAACGCGCCATCGACATGATTGGCGCGAACGCGCTGGCCGTGCATATGAACAGCCTGCAAGAGGCCGCCCAGCCGGAGGGTGATCGCCGCGCCGTTGGCGAAGCCGCCGCGCTCAAATCACTCACCGCTCAAATTGCGTTGCCGGTGATCGCAAAGGAGACGGGCGCGGGTGTCTGCCGCGAGCAGGCGCTATTATTGCGTTCGTGCGGCGTGGCTGCCATTGACGTAGGCGGGGCAGGAGGCAGCAGCATGTCCGCAATGGAGGCGGCGCGTTCCGCCGCGCGTGGCGATGGGCGCACGCACGCTATCGGCCAGTTGTTCCGCGATTGGGGTATCGCCACCCCCATCGCCATTGTCGAAGCCAGCGTCGCCCAACTGCCCCTGATCTCCACCGGCGGCGTGCGCAGCGGGCTGGACATGGCGCGCGCCCTCGCCCTGGGCGCGACAATGGTGGGCATGGGTTTCCCTTTCCTGAAAGCCGCCAGCCAGAGCTACGACGCAGTATGCGAACTACTCGAGACAACCATCACCGAACTAAAAGTAGCCATGCAGCTAAGCGGAGCATCCACCATCACCCAACTGCAACAGGCAGACATCGTAGTGACAGGCGAA
Organism: Ktedonobacteraceae bacterium; assembly: GCA_035716135.1. Lineage (GTDB taxonomy): Bacteria > Chloroflexota > Ktedonobacteria > Ktedonobacterales > Ktedonobacteraceae > CF-113. The sequence continues at coordinate 2,922 of DASTKD010000423.1, read as the reverse complement.
ACCCGCAACTGGCTGACCATGCGCGGCTTCGAAGAAACCTTGAAGGCGATGGCGCGGCGCAGATGGAGTGCTATACAAACTGGGGGATGATGTCCCATCCCGTGACGCCCACGAGCCCCCATCCCGTGACGCCCACAAGGGGCGTCACTACATATCTCGCGCACCCCTCCCCGCTCCCATCGCGCGATGTGGGGGGGGAAGGACACCTGGTAATGCAGGGATGCCCCTCGTGGGCATCCGGCGCGGCATCCGGCGCACGCCACGCCGCGCGCCGCGCGCCGCTCATCCCCCCATCGCCGCATCCAAATCCTCCTGAGTATTGATCCCCACAAATGAGCGCAATTGCGGGTCAACTTCGCGTAATCGCGCTTCCTCAATATAGTGGACGGGAGCAACTTCTAAGAGTGCGCGGGGAGCGCGTTTTTCCTGTTGCAATAACGACTCGATCAGGGGGATGATCGAGCGGGGGTAGAGCGCCAGTAGCACCTGCGGCACGCCGTCTACTACCGGCACAACCAGTGTATCTTGCTGGTAACAATCGAGCAGAAAGGTTAGCAATGCTGGTTGTACGAATGGCATATCGACGGCCACTACCAGACCGGTTGTAGACTGCATGGAGTTGAGACCGCTATACAGGCCCATCAATGGGCCACCACCGGGTTTTTGATCGAACACTATGCGCGTGCCGGGGAGGGCAACATCCGCAAATTGCGCGGGGTCACGCGCGACGATGAGTACCTCGGCGCATAAGGGGGCGACGGTTGAGGCCATGTGCGCTAGAAACGTTTCAGAGGCGTTGCCGGGGAAAGGCAGCAGGGCCTTGTTGGTACCCATGCGCTGGCTGCGTCCCCCGGCTAGAATGATTCCTGCGGGCGGGTTCATAGTGCAAAACGGGTCAAGTTAGCGGCTGGTGGCTTTGGCCTTGCGCCTGTTGCCTTTGGGAATGTACTGTTTGCGATTCTGCTGAGCCAGCCAGCTATCGCGCTCCCTGGGGTACTTGCGCACCAGGTAAACGACCCAGACGATTGCCCATGCCAGCAAACCGGCCAGCCATGCATAACGCCAGAAGCGCCACGCGAAAAAGTAGAGATAGAGATAGTAGCGCGAAAAGATCAGCGGAAAGCCGATGATGCAGATGATCGCCAGCCAACCCATATAGCGATCAAACATGTATCGCAGGACTGGCCGCGACTTGACGAAGCGTTTGCGCCCCTCTACCGAATAATAGAAAGGGATCAGCACTCCCAGGATGCAAAAGATCAGCCAGGGAACATAGAAATGAAAGGTTTCCGGCGGCGTACCGGGACTTGACGATGTGCTTAACACACAGTTGGTGGCTGTACACGGATCAGTGAATAGCCAGCTTATTAAATTGAAATTCATAGCGTTCCCGCCCCTTCTTCAAATCAGTGACTAACATTGGAGCTTATGATAGCACGGTTGCGCATAAGAGTCTAGAGTTTTCGCCCTCCTCAAGAAATTTGCGGATGTGCCGAAAGTGGATAAAAGACCACGCAGCATGTGGCACTAATGGTTTTTAATAACCATAATCGGCCTGTCATCCTGAGCGCAGCGAAGGATCTCTAGCGATGGGGCAAGAGATCCTTCGCTGCGCTCAGGATGACAACCGATGATCGCTCTTGTTCGTGAAAATTCATCAGGAGCAAACGTCTTGAGTACGCAATCAAAAGAATATGCGCCGCCGACCTGGCGAGCGACCAGCCTGATCCTGCTTTTCTATATCCTCATGCTGGTGGTCTGCGCCATTGCTATCTATATTTTGCGGCGCAGCAACAACGGTCTATTACAGGCTGGCATTTGCGTGGCGGGCATCGCTTTAAGCGGGGTAGTCGCACTGCGTATCATCGTGGTCGTGCAAAAAATGGTGGCCTATGCCAGCGAACTGCACAGCTTACAAAAAGAACTCCATACCAAGAATCGCAAGCTGAGCGAGAATAACGCGCGATTGCAGGCGCTGGCAACCACCGATCCTCTGACAGGGCTGGCTAACCATCGCTCGTTGATCGTCGCGCTTGAACACGAACTGGCGCGCGCTCACCGTTATCGTCACCACTGTTCCATTCTCTTCCTTGACATCGACCACTTCAAAGCGCTCAACGATGGCTACGGACACGCGGTTGGCGATAGCGTTCTGCGCGATTTCGCCGCGCTAGTGCAGCAGAATATGCGCGAAACCGATCTGCCCGGACGCTGGGGCGGCGAGGAATTTCTGGTCATCCTGCCAGAAACAGGCGAGCAAGAGGCCGCGCGTATCTCCGAGCGTTTGCGGTCGGGCGTTGCTTCCCACGCCTTCACGATGGGCGGCGGCATGAGTTTGACATGCTCCATCGGCATCGCCACCTTTCCCGGCGATGCCAGCGACCGCGATGGGCTGGTGACATGCGCGGATGCCGCCATGTACGCCGCTAAAAGGCTGGGACGCAACCAGGCGCGCGCGGCAAGCGACCCGGCAACACTGGCCCTGAGCAAGCGCGACACCGCCCAGGGTTCGCGCGAAGATATGGCAATCTTAGGAACCGTCGAAGCTTTAAGCGCGCTGGTGGAGGCACACGATCAATATACCGGCCAGCATACGCGCCGCGTGGCAACGCTGGCAACGCAACTCGCCCTTGCACTCGGTCTGGACGCCACAGAAGCGCGTATGATCGGACTGGCAGGACGCCTGCACGATGTCGGCAAGATCGGCATATCCGAAACGGTACTCCAGAAAGCGGAACGTTTGAATGTAGCGGAACATGCCACCATGCAGGGGCATACCATTGTGGGGGCAGAGATCATCAGCCGCATACCCTCTCTGCGCGCGCTCGTACCCGTCATCCGAGCGCATCACGAACGCTGGGACGGCCAGGGCTATCCCGACGGTCTGGCAGGAACCGCCATCCCCCTCGGCGCGCGTATCGT
>DASTKD010000422.1:0-8441 GCA_035716135.1 Ktedonobacteraceae bacterium | reverse complement strand
GACCCTTGCGGTCGCCTTTCCCTCTAATATTGATGTCAGACCAATGGGGACCCTTGCGGTCGCCTTTCGCTCTCCCACATCTCATGAATTACACGACTCGCTCTTTATTTGAAACAATAGATACCAGCCTCTACAGAATATAGATCCCCCATTATCACAACCCAAACGCAAACGGCAACAAATCGCCCACGCTGAAATCCCTCTCTACACCATCGATGTAAATGACCGCGTTCGGCGCTAAATCGGCCAGCCACTGGCGGCAGGCTCCGCAAGGGGTACGTTCGGCGATGCCTGCCGTTGGAGGCACGTCGATGCAGGCTACTGCCACTTGTGTTATGGGGCCGGCTCCGCTGCTGATGGCGGCGGCCAGAGCGGAACGTTCGGCGCACAGGGTCAGGCCGTAGCTGGATATTTCGATGTTGACGCCCGTATAAATGGTACCTCCGGCGACGAGAGCGCAACCGACGCGAAAATGCGAATAGGGGCTGTGGGCGCGCTGCGCGGTTTCGTGAGCCAGGCGCAACAATTCTTCGCGTGCAACCATTACTTTTTCTCCTCTTTATGGATGTTTGCCCTGTCCAGGATGGGCAAAACTGCCGATGGTAGGTTCTGCAAGAATAATTTTCAGCAGAGTAACATGTGACTAATCCATTATGCAAGCTCCAGCGACCAGGGCGGGGACCTCCTGGCATGTAGGGACGCCCCTTGTGGGCGTCCGGCCCCTCTTGCCCCGCCCTGGTCACCTGACGGGTGACTAGTTATAGCCCAAATTGTACCATGATGTTACTACCTGTGATGCATCCCGTTACTAGCAATGAGACGAACTATATCAATGTATGGGTCTGTCTGTAGGGATACCGGGGAAACAGCAGGCCCGCCTGTAGGAGGAAACACGAGTGAAAATCATGGTGGCGGATGACGACCGCGACATGGTTGACATGCTGAGCTACTGGCTCAAGGGACACGGATATGATGTTGTGCGAGCCTTTGATGGCGAACAGGCCATTAAACGCTGGCGCGAGACGCTACCCGACCTGGTGATCCTTGATGTCCAGATGCCGAAGCTGGACGGCTTCGAGGTGTGTCGCCAGATGCGGAGCGAAACCAACTCAATGGTCTTGATCCTGACCGCACATGATCGTGAAGATGATGAGATACGTGGGTTAGAGATGGGGGCCGACGATTATCTGCGCAAACCGTTTAGTCCTCGGCAGTTACTGGCACGCATTAAAGCCATAATGCGCCGTTCCAACACTTCTAAAGGGTCATCCGGCTCTTCGTCGATTACGGTGGGACCCGTCACGCTTGATGCCATGCGCCATGAGGTGCTGCGCGATGGCACAAAAGTACGGCTTACTCCAACCGAAAGCCGCCTGCTGCATCTGCTGATAACACATACCGGGCAAGTACTGACAACCGATATGATTATCGAGCGGGTCTGGGGCTATGACGAAGCAGGCGATTCTGGACTGGTGAAGACACACATTCGTCACCTGCGCCAGAAAGTTGAACCAGATCCCAACACACCGCAATATATCATGACCGTGCCAGGCGTAGGCTACACATTCACCGCGCCCGTCACCGTCGAACAACTGTAGTTATCTGGCTCAAATGCGTTACCCGCCAGCGTTTTGATAGTGGCAGGTAACGCATTTGAGCCTTTTCCCTTCTTAACCGCCTCTTCGCATTCTTAACCATAATACAACTTACACGCTACGGGAACTCTCCTTTCACGCCCTATAATACCGTTCAGTTACACTATTTTGACCTTATATCTGCTGAATGCGCAGGGACGCTCATGGAAAGCCATAAAAACGGCCTGTTTATACCCGAATCTTATACGGTCCATATCGATAGTCCAGCCGGTGAACGCTGCGATTGCCCGCCACTGTCTGCATTGCACCGCGCGCCCGGCTCCGAGCAAGACGGCGTGGGAGATATTGTGCCTGTTACCCCGGCCACACAGGAATTAAATCACTATTTGCGCGCAAGACTCGCTGCTCTTTTCCCACGTGCAACACCTTTGAGTTTGCTGCTCATTCATATCTCACAACTGGATCATGTGCATATCACGCCCAAAACCGTCGTACTGCATAAACGCCATCGCTATCACGCGCCCTCCAACTTTTTGCAACAGGTATTGATTAACGTGCGGCGCGCATTGAGAAGCACCGATCAGGTGATTTTGCACGAGGGCGCGAGCGCGGCCATTATCTTACCCGATGTCGATCAAGAGGGCGCGTTCGGCATCATTGAGCGCGTCTTTCACAGCATCAACCTGTTGCAACCCGAAACGGTCATCCCGCCCTTAAAACGTGAGACCGATATTACAATTGGCATTGGCTCGTACCCCCGCCCTGGCAAATCGCTGGAAGAACTACTCTACCACGCTGGCTGCGTCGCGCATAATCTGACGCTGCGCCCCGCCGTCACTACATCGCTGCGCGGGAGTAAAGCAGCGCTATCCCCTGAGATAAGCACGGGGCAAACGCTTGATGATGAGCATAGAAACAGCATCAGCGCCCGTCATATCAGCGGCACCCCCTATATGCAGCTTCCATCACGCCTGTCAAATAGCCTGAAACGCCTCATTCCCTATCGCATGGCGTGTGAATTGCGCTGCGCCCCGGTCGGACGCGACCACAATCGTCTCACCGTCGCCATGGCCTATCCGACCGATACAAACGCCATCAGCCTGCTGCAAAGCGCAACCAATATGGTCATTTTTCCAGTGGCCTGCGAGGTCAGCGCGCTCGACGCCATGCTTTTGAAAGAGTGGTAGCGAATATCCAACCAGAGAAGCGGTAATATTAACCGAATCACAACAATTTCTCAATAGAAAACCGCATCACGGTTGGTTACTATAACATGCGATGAGACAAATATATGTATCAATTGATACAGCTTCAACCCTCGTCAGGCATGGCGAGATTGTCCAGAAGGAAGGTAGAGAACAATGGTTGTGCAAATGATTCAAGAGGATGTCCTACTTACGTTCAAGGAGGCAATGGGTTATTTAAGAGTAAGCCGCTCAACCCTCTACCGCCTCATGTGGTCAGGTCAATTGACGGGACATAAGGTAGGCAGCACCTGGCGCTTCTATCGTGAAGATTTGCGCGCGTGCGTCGGACGCGAGATTTCGCTGGTTGGCACGCAGGCGGGCATCGCGTAATTCAGCGCGTGAACCAAAGATAGGCGCGTTCTTGTTTTCGCATTTGTATCTATATCTATCTTTTGCATGAAAACATTTGATCTCTGGAAACCCAGAGTCTATGAATCATCATAAATCCTTGTAAAGAAGAGGTTATTGGGTCATAGGCCCAATAGCCTCTTCTTTACAAGGATTTGTTCTCCTCTTCAAAACTTGTTCAGGTCGATGCTGGTTATTTTCCAGCTTCCGTTGATATAATCGACCGGAATCTGTACGCTGTAGGTGGTTTGCTGGCGCGTCACATGCACCGTGAACTGCCAGTGCGTATCATTGGGGGCGGCGTTCGCGCTATTAAATGAGGTGGTATCGATACTGAAAGATGAGATTTGTCCATACTGCGCGTTCATGGCCTGCGCATCTTGCGTAAAAGCGCTGGCGGTCAGCCCATTGATTTGCAGATCGGCAAAAGCTGCATTGTAATCCTGCTGGAGCATCTGCTGGTAGAAATCCTGCACCACCTGATTCGCCCCCACCTCCTGTTGAGATACTGCCCTAAAAATATTCGTTAATGCCCAACCGCCCGCGCCACAGAGAAGCAGCACACTCGCGCCGATGATCGCCACAATAATCCACGTTTGCCGCCGTGAAGCCCTGGTGGGAGGCATCGTGCCGGGATATTGATACTGTCCGGGCGCGTAATACGGCTGTCTTCCCGGAGACGTAAGCCCGTAGTATGCCCCGGTCTTGCCAGCCGGTGACAAAACATCGCTAGCCTGGGACCCACTATCCTGCGCCGGTGATTGTTTTTCGGGCAAAGACGGAAGTTCAGCAGGCAATTGCATATTCTCATAATAGGAAGGTGGTGGTGGATATACCGTCTCTTGCTGCATTTCTTCCGCCGCAGGCTCTCTCGGTGGCTGCTGAGAATCCATAGATACATTGCCCCTTCGTTGCAGGTCACATCGACCCTGTTCCATGCTTAGAGTATAGCGGTTTGTGTGTATGAGCGCAAGACAACAACTTGACATATGATTCTATTAAACTTGTTTCCTACATTGTAAACGCGAAAGTACTACATTTGTATCGAAAAATTTGTCAAATGTATATTCGCATGTTATACTTTGCTCATATTAATTTGAATCTGAAATGCAGCCTGTCTGCATGAAGGATGAGGTAGCAGATGGCAGTAAACAAACTGGTTCATGGAAACGAAAGCGGACTGCCGCTCAACGCCATTGAATGGCTGGAGACGCACCACCGCAGCAAAATGCCCGAACGCGAACAAATGATACGCGATTTACGACTTAAAAAGGGCAGTTATGTGATTGATGCCGGCTGCGGGCCTGGTTTATGGACTCCCTTGCTGGCGCGCGCCATTGGTCGTCTGGGCCGTATCACCGGCATAGATATTTCCCCTGCAGCGCTCATCACCGCGCAACAGCGTAGTCAGGGACAGTGGTATCAGCGCCAGGTACACTACAAACAGGGCGAGATGGAACAGTTGCCGGTGCGACGGGGCAGCGCTGATGTTATTTTTAGCGCGAATGTGAGCCAGTATCTTCCTGATCCGGTAGGCACGTTTGCTGCTATGGGACAATATCTCAGGCAAGACGGGCAGTTGATCATCAAAGATATAGACTTCGGCACGATGCGCTTTTATAATATCGATCCCACCCTACAGGCGCGTGTCTTGCAGGCGCGCGAACAATGGGAGCAGCAGCGCGTCGATGAAGGCTATGCCTTTGAAGATAGCTGGGTAGGCTCGAAGCTGGCAGCATATATGCGGGCGGCAGGCTACACGGACATCGAAGAGAAAAGCTATCGCATCACGCGCAGTTACCCCGTACCGGAAGCTTTTCGTTTCTATTTGCAGGGCATTGCCGAATGGTTCGTCTGCGAAGGCGCGCCCCTGCTCGAACAGGCATATCATAAACAGTGGCTACAGCTTTTCCTGGATGGTGAACGATGCGCCCTCGACAAAGAAACATTCGTCAGCGAGGAGATCGAATACATTGTGACGGGCATCTGGCGCAAGCCGCCCCTGACCCCGGTCAAATACTACGACATGCATATCATGGAAGCTGAAGAAGTGCTGGTATAGCGCGATTAGCGAGAGGGCGACCACAAACGGTGGTCTCCCTCTCTTTGTTTAGCATTGTAATAGAGCATCTGGCAAATACGATGGCATAGAGGATGGTACAGAAGGATTATGATAGCCTGTAAGATATATGAGGCATTACAGGCTATCACGCAAGAAGAGACAGGCAAGTTTTACTAAAGGAACGACTTCAGGGGAGGGTACTCAACTTTTCGGCCACCATCTCAATCGCGGAATCGCCCACGATCTCATGCAACTTGCTGTGTAGATTCCCCATGTTTTCCATACGGGCAGTGATAAACTCGTGTTTCGCGGAACCCTGGGCAAAACCGTACATACCGCGCTGCGCTGCCTCGTACTCCAGGCTGATCTGTTCAAGGATGCGTGCTACTTCGCTCTGGTTCCCTCTAGATTCAGACATTGCTTCCTCCTGCTCTGTGTGAAGCTCAAATAACTCCCTGATATACTACTAAAGTCCGCTAACAGGGTGACAACTGATTTAACGTTGTCGATACAATGTATGCAACTTGTATACGACAAACATGTAAAATACATATGCATAGTATGCACGATACAATGTATTCTTGTCCAGTGGTTTTCTACCCTTTTTTGCAAGAAATGGCGTTAAAAGCCCAATATTCACATATTCTTAATACTTGTGTTTCCCTCGCGCTTACAATGTAGCTGACAAATGTAATAAAATGTTAGAATTAGCAGGACGGAACAACTCAAAAAGAGTATAATTGAGGCATGAGAATCATTTACACCATCGGGCATTCAACGCATCCTATCGAAGAATTTATCGTGCTGTTACAGGCGCGTAATATAACGATGCTGGTTGATGTGCGCACAATCCCGCGTTCCAGGCATAATCCCCAGTTTGAGAAAGACGCATTGCGCACGTCACTACATGAAGCAGGAATTGACTATGCCCATATGGCAGCATTAGGCGGCCTGCGTCGCCCGCGCAAGGATTCCATCAATAGCGGCTGGCATAATGAATCGTTTCGCGGCTACCCGGACTATATGCAGACCGCCGCATTCCAAGCCGCGCTGAACGAGCTACAAGAACTGGCACAGCAGCACACAACCGCCATCATGTGCGCCGAAGCCGTCCCCTGGCGTTGTCACCGCTCGCTTATCGCCGACGCCCTGACCCTCCAGGGCTGGCAAGTGCTGGACATTATCAGCGAAAAACCGGCCAGCGCACATAAGCTCACGCCATTTCTCAAAGTTGAGGATGGGCGAATTGTGTATCCTGAAATAGAATCGTAGAGGATAACGAGATGCCTACGCCCCAGCCATCCTGTAGGAACAAGGCCAGTATTGGCCTGTCATTCTGAGCGCAGCGAAGAATCTCACTTGCCACACAGAGATTCTTCGCTGCGCTCAGAATGACATTCCCGATTTTGGTCGTTAATGTTCATCAGGACGGAGGTACGCCATTCCCTGTTTTGTTTATTCAAGATCATCTAGACGGGACAAATGCCCCGCCCCCTAATTCCGCAACGGCTTGCCCGTCATCAACAACGCCTGTATGCGCTCCTGGGTTTTCTCAGTGCCGCACAGGCTGAGGAACGCTTCGCGCTCAAGATCAAGTACATGCTGTTCCGTCACGGGGGTGACGGGCGAGCAATCGCCGCCGGTCAGCACTTTTGCCAGGTGTTGACCAATGACGGCGTCGTGTGCGCTGATCTTGCGTGTCAGCAGCAGACCCTCGATTTGTTGCTCGAGTACCATACGCGCCCCAACGCCGGGTAAGAGCAAGAGGGGAGCCGCCGGAGGCTGCCACTTGCCAGCGTCCTTCGCATCGGCCAGACGCAGGGCGTCGGCTCTGGCATCGCGTAGCAATAAGTCGCGGTTGACGGTGATGGCGTCGCTTTTGCGCAAGAAACGCAAGTCCTGCGCTTCGGTTGCACTGGTCGAAACGGTGGCGAAGGAGATGGTTTCAAAGGCGCGGCGCACAGGCGTAAATGGACCGCCCGTCTTGCCCGCCTTCTGCATTTCGACTGTCGCACCCTGGCGCACCAGCATCTCTTTGCAGCCGCCGCCAGCCGGAATCAGGCCCAGGCCAACCTCGACCATACCAATATACAACTCGGCATATGCCCGTACATGACTGGCGTGCATGACGATTTCGCAACCGCCGCCCAGCGCGCGACCAGTGGGAGCAGCCACGATGGGGATGGGGCTGTACTTGAGCAACTGGTGCGCCTGCTGCAATCCGTTGATACCGTTCTCTATTTGCTTCCATTCGCCAGCTTTAGCGGCCATCAGCACCAGCATCACATTCGCGCCTGCCGAGAAATCGGCGGCATCATTATCAAGAACAACGGCGCGGAAATGCTGCTGGCCCTCCTCAGTGACGTAGTGCAGCATTTCGATGATGCCCTCGTCGATGGTGTTCATCTTAGTATGGAACTCTACGCAGACCACGCCATCACCAATATCGATCAGCGAGGCCGAGCCATTGTCGCGTATCACCTTACTGGATGCTTTAGCCGCGTTCAGAGAGACCGCGCCCTCTGGAGCAGCAACTGGCTTATACGTATCGCTATGGAAGTCAAAGTACTGGCGTTGTCCAGCCACTCCCGTATAGAACGTACCTTTTGTTGCCTGAACGCGCTTGACCAGTTCTGGCAGTTCGCGGCCCTGCATGACTTTCTCCAACGTCTCTGGATGTTCCAGGAGTATATCCCACGTCTCGAAACTGCCCATATCGAGATTGAAGCCCCAGCGCATCGCCTCGTCAATCACCACGATGCTGTCAGCGATCTCAGGGGCAAGCTCGGCGGCGTAGATCAGCGAGTCGGCGGTAGTTTCGCGTGCCAGTTGGGAGGCGCGGTCGTCGCCATTCAGTACAGTCAAGATGCGCTGCGCGGGATCTTCGATGTTACGCGCCGCGCCCAGCGAGGGGAAGCGTACCTTTTGCTGTGGCTCGTATTCGAGCGTCTTGAGGTTTAATTCAAGAATGGTGGATTCGCCGCCGGGATTCTTGATGCGTTTGTAGAAACCCTGACCGCTCTTTTCGCCCAGCCAGCCGCGCCCGATCATCTCACGCACCACTTCGGGCAGGCGAAACGTCTCGCGCTGCGGGTCATCAGAGGCGTTTTCATACAGGTTATCGGCCACATGCGCCAACGTATCCAGCCCTGACAGGTCGCCCGTGCGGAAAACAGCAGATTTGGGACG
>DASTKD010000421.1:0-3616 GCA_035716135.1 Ktedonobacteraceae bacterium | reverse complement strand
AGGATCGAGCATCTCCATCTCAGTGATGGTAACATCAATAGAGGTACGCTGTATACCATCGCGGTCGGTATACTTACGCTGTGAGATCCGACCTTCGACGTACACCTTCGAGCCTTTGTGCAGGTACTTCTCGCAAGTCTCTGCGAGCTGTCTCCACGCGGAAATGTTGAACCAATCGGTCTCTTCTTTGCGCTCGCCAGAACTCGATCTCGAATACCGGTTGACTGCGAGCGAAAACTTCGTGACAGGAGTGCCATCTGGCGTGACTTGCAATTCGGGGTCTTTTCCCAGACGCCCGATGAGAAAAATCTTGTTCATGGTCTGTCAGTATCCTTTCAAAAGCAGGAATGTTATGACAACTCCTTCACTGCTACCGTCTGAACTTCCCGGAGGCTTTTTCTACGCCTCGTTTGTTTCTGTCTCGTCTTCAATAGCGGATGGGACGTTTTCCATCTCCTCCGGTGAGAGCGCAATGGGCGCTTCATCTTCGCTTGCGGCGGGAACTTCCTCTGTTTCGACTGCTACAGGAGCTTCCGCTTCGGATGCCGCGTTCTGAGCCTGAGCGGCTGCCTGGGCTGCCGCGCGCGCCTCGCGTTCCTCACGCTCTTCGCGTTCCTGCTGCACGATTTTGGGATCGCGCCGGACGATCATGTGCCGGAGTACTTCCTCGGTTACTTTGAGATTGCGGTCCAGTTCAGAAACGGTCTCAGGAGTGAGAATCATATCAAAAAACACATAGAAACCGTCGCGCTGATGCTGAATGGGGTAGGCAAGTCGCCGTCGCCCCCATTGATTGATGCGCACCACCTGACCGTCATGGGTATTGACGATCTGCTGAATGCGCTCAAGAATTGCGCTACTTTGCTCTTCGTTGACTTCGGGGTTGAGGATGAAGCCTAGTTCATAATCACGCCTCACGAAGCCACCTCCTTCCTCTGGGTTTGCTTCCGGTCAATCGCTTGTAAAGGAGCCAGGCGATTGCCAGAGCAGGTGGAGCATGGCATAATTGCCAGTGCCTTGAACGTATGCCGCACCAGTCGTAGCGGCCTTTTGCTTTTCACATGTGCTTGCTCTCCTTTAGAGGAGATGCCTGCCTGACACACCGCGCCGTTTCTGTGGCATTGGGTGGTGAAAGCACCTCGCTATTATAACACTGTCCATTCCATCTGACAATACGGCATTTGAATCCGTATAGAGTTTGTGAATCAGTGCCACGTTGGGCAGGTAAAAGGGCAAGGCGACCGCAAGGGTCGCCTCTACTAAGGCGCGGCAATTTGAAACAGAACGTTCATAGTAGAGCCGACCCTTGCGGTCGCCTTGCTCCTCATTACCGCACTCATTCACAAATCCTGCGAATCCCTGCCTGGCTATTCTTTCCCTGCCCCGAAAAAACGGAAACGGATATGACAAACCAGTAGCGACGTGCTGATTATGTGCTGGCGACGTATTCGGGTGCCTCTTCTTTTTTCTTTGGAATATAGCGGTCGGTGTGTCCAAGCGCGGTAAATGAGAAGCTGAACGGGATCAAGAATGTCAGCGCGCCCGTGATAGTGAAGATGAGAGCCACGTTGTGCGTCCAGTTGATGGCGAAACCACCGAGCAGGCTACCCAGCGGAATAGCCGACCATGCCAGCACGGTGGCGATACTCATGACGCGGCCCAGCATGTGATTGGGAACGATGGCTTGCCGCAGACTGCCCGTATTGATATTAAAGAGAATGCCCAGTCCTCCCGCCAGCATCCAGACGAAGGCGGCGATCCAGTACAGGCGCATTTGCGCGAAAACGATGCCCAGCAGACCATCCAGCATCAACGCACCCAGCGCGACGGTGCTGAACGACCAGTGTTTGCGCAGCGGCCCGGCCAGCAAGCCCATAATCACCACTCCCAGGCTGGCTGCCGAGTAGAGTACGCCGACCTGCGTATTGCTTGCTGCAAGCCGCTCTTTGGCGAATAGCACAATCTGGTTATTAGATGCGGTAGCTACAAAGTTGACCAGCGCCATCATGATCGAGATATTACGCAGCACAGGATGACCCAGGACGTAACGCAACCCCTCGACTACATCGCTGCGGATGCTGGTCTTTTTCTGTGGCTCGTCTTTTCGCACGTTGAAGCTGATGCGAACGAGAGCAATAGAGAATGACGAGACAAGGAATGAGAAGGCATCAATAAGTAGCAGTAATGGAAGCGCCACGATTGCTACCAGCAGACCTGCCAGCAATGGACCGGCGATCTGGGCGGCGGAATAGCTGGCCTGAATGCGCCCGTTGGCCGTGACAAGATCATCTTGCTGAACCAGGCTAGGGATAGCCGCGAATTCTCCAGTCTCAAAACAAATGGTCAGCGTTGAATGGATAAAGCCCACCACGTAGATCCACCAGATGGGGAGCGTACCCAGCACCGCCAGGAGCGGGATGGTTGCCACGATTGCGGCGCGCGCTATATCGGTGAAGATCATCATACGCTTGCGATTGACGCGATCTGTCCACGCGCCCAGAATTAGCCCGAAGAGCAGGTAGGGCAGGAAGTTGGCCGCGCCGGAAATGCCGAGGTTGACGGCTGAGCCAGACAGTTTGTAGACCAGCAATGGCAGGGCAAACAATGTTACCGAGCTGCCAAGATTAGAGATGGTCTGGCCCGCCCAGTATTTCCAGAAGTCGTTGCTGAGTCTCTTGTGGGGCGTTTTTGCCGTTTGCATATTACTTTGCATGATAGACTCCTTGTTGCTGCCATTAAACAGCGTCGTTGGCGGATGATGCGCCGGGGCCTTGTAAATAAGGCGGAGACATGAACATACCTGCAAGGATGGCGTACACTGTGCCATCGGGGTCGGGCTGCTCGTGCAGTATATCATCAATCAACGCTTCGATACGTTCAGAATAGTAGTGGGCGCGTTCTGGCGAGAGGCGAACGTGTGGGAAAGACTCGCACCGGTAGGGGTCTTCTTTAATAGTGGCGTGGGCTTCGGCCAATTCCTCGCGCGCCTTATCCATAATCTCAAGTGAGGCATCCACGTCGCCCTTCACATCATCGGGCAGGTTGTACTTGAAGATACGCGCCGTGCGGGTGTAGTAATTGGCAACGATGCCGCGCACCAGTCGCCGCGCCACAATCTGTGCCAGCCCGGCCTCTTCGAGCACATGCAAATGATGCCCGATAGCGCCGGGTGTTGCCCCAAGTCTGTCCGCTAGCTGTTTAGCGGTGGCGGGCTGGTTCTGAATGATGCCCAGGATACGCGAGCGCACCGGCTCGCTGATAGCCTTGAACTGCTCGAAAGTGGTGATCGGTACATGCGCGGGCAATTCAGGCATAGTCACCGGCACGTCATCCGGCAGCACCGGGATGCTGTCGAGGTCATCCCTGCTATTGAATGCGCTCATGCAATTCCCCTCTCTTATGTGCGAGAAAAACAGCACATGCTAAATTATTAGTACGTACTGGAAATGTAGCACGAGAAATGAAAAATGTCAATGGATTCCTGGGGCAAAATCAAGGTTGGTGAATGATGGCGGTGGTGGCGAGGAAGGCGACCGCAAGGGTGATGAGAAAGGCGACCGCAAGGGTGATGAGAAAGGCGACCGCAAGGGTGATGAGAAAGGCGACCGCAAGGGTG
>DASTKD010000420.1:0-6866 GCA_035716135.1 Ktedonobacteraceae bacterium | reverse complement strand
CGCTCGCCCACCAGCAAGGGCGCGGGGTCCTGTTGCAACGCGGTCGCGCGAATGCCACTGGAAACCAGTGGGAGCGAGATGCCCGTCTTATTTTGCGCTCTCAGATTGGCGTCCGCGACAGGACGTGCCTTACGCGGCGCGTTGCGACAAGCCTGCACGATGGCTCGCAGGTGTTCGTGACTGCTGCCGCAGCATCCACCCACGACGTTGACGCCAAATTCGGTGATGAAGTCGCGCAAAGCCTCGGCCATCGGTTCGGGTTCCATCGGATAGACGGCCAGCCCGTTGACGTTCAGAGGGATACCGGCATTGGGAATAGTCGAGATGGGCAGCGGGCAATTTTCGCCCAAAAAGCGCACCGGTTCGCGCATATGCTCCGGGCCAGTTGAGCAATTCAGCCCGACGATATCGACGCGCAGCCCTACCAGCGTCGCCATAACTGCCGCTACGTCGGTGCCGAGCAGCATCCGCCCGCTCGTATCGAGCGACACCTGCGCCTGAATTGGCGCGTTGCGCCCGGCCTGCTGCAT
The DNA here is from genome assembly GCA_035716135.1 of Ktedonobacteraceae bacterium. GTDB lineage: Bacteria > Chloroflexota > Ktedonobacteria > Ktedonobacterales > Ktedonobacteraceae > CF-113. The sequence goes on along the minus strand of DASTKD010000420.1, from coordinate 6,336 downwards.
GGCGCGGCGTATCCCTGTGATGGCGGCGCGCACTTCCAGAATATCCTGGCTAGTTTCAATGATGAACAGATCGACGCCGCCTTCCAGCAGAGCTGCCGCCTGTTCGCGGAAAATCTCGGCCAGTTGCTGGTAGGTGATATTGCCCAGCATGGGGTCATTGGACGAGGGCAACATACCCGTTGGGCCGATGGAGCCTGCCACGAAGCGCGGCTGCGTTGGTGTACTGTAGCGGTCGGCCAGCCGCCGGGCCAGTTGCGCGGCGGCCAGGTTGACTTCATGTGTGAGGTTGCCGATCCCATACTCGTCCAGCTTGATGCGACTGCCGGTAAAAGTGTCCGTTTCGATAACATCGCACCCGACCTCAAGAAAGCCGCTCTGAATTTCTTCAATCACCGAGGGTTTCGTCAGCACCAGGTATTCGTTGCAGCCCTCGGTGGCCTGTCCGCCAAAGTCCTGCGCCATCAGTTGATAGCGCTGTATATTAGTACCCATCGCGCCATCAAAGATCAGGACACGTTGCGCCAGGGCATCGAGATATTTGCTCATGGAACCTTCCAATCAACCAGTATATTTATTCAGCCAGGGCGTTTACCAACTCACGGCAGAAAGCGGGAATATCCTCAACTACGCGCCCCCACACCATATTGCCTTCGCGGAAAGCCGGTTCGTTGACCCAGATGCCGCCAGCGTTGGTGATGTCGTCCTTGATGCCGGTTGAGCCAACGGCTTTGCGCCCGCGCAGGATGCCTGCCGAGATGGGAACCCAGCCGCCGTGACAGATGACAGCGATAATCTTGTGCTGAGCATCCATATCGCGCACCAGTTGCAGCAGGCGCTGACTGCGCCGCAGTTTATCAGGAGCCCAGCCGCCGGGAATCACTACGCCATCCAGTTCATGAGCGCCGGGAGCTTCGTCGATGCCGATATCGGGCGTCATTTCGAGGCCATGTTTGCCGCGCACAGTGTGTGTGTTCAATCCAATTACGATAACTCTGGCTCCTTCTTCCTGAAGGCGCATCAAAGGAACCCAGAACTCTAAATCTTCGACTCCCTCGGCGAGGAAATAGCCGATAGTTTTTCCTTGCAAGCGCATGGTATCATCCTGCTCTTTCTAGTTGATGTCAGCATGTCATGTATAATTATAGCACGCGCTCGCTGTGATGCTATTCTGTTGGCGGCTTCGAAGGACGATAATCTGCTAATCGACGTACCCAGGGGAGTTGATCTTTAACCGCTCTCCACATTTTTGTATCGGCAGTCCAAAATTCGCACTTTTCCCGTTCTGCTAATGCGAGATAATGCGAGTCGTAAGTAGCCAACAAGCCAAATTGGCGGGTGAATTCCATTGCTCTTACGCTCAATGTTAAATCAGGTAAGAAGACAAAAACTAGTCCTTCGGGTAATGTCTCTGTAAGACTTTGCTTTGCGGACTCGAGCGTAATTCTGCCACTACGAACTTGCTGGTAAAGAGAATTTGTGACTTCATAAGCTAGTAATGATGGTACGTGTATTTCGACTGCATCTTCGATCCACTGAGCTAATAGCGATAGCGCTTGAAACGAATCATCTTCAGTGTAGATCCATTTAAGAGCTATACTCGTATCAACCACTACAACTTTTCTCATTTTTGCTCTCGTACTTCCTCAAGATATTTCGTTCGTTCCTCACGCATCCGGCGCACTGCTTCTGCTGAATCTTCAAAGATATGCCCGTTAGATTCTCGGAAAATCTGTTCGCGTAAGCGGAATAGCTGCTCCAGGAATTCGGGTGGAATAGGATGACGTTTTTCCAGGCTGATAGTTTCCTGGTCAGGAACTGCTTGTTCAAGAATGTTACTTACATATTCGCTTATCGATATATCATTCTGGAATGCTGCTAACCTGATACGTTGGCGCAATTCAGGACTGACATCAATGGTAATGCGTGTGCGTTCTTTCATGGTCTGGCTTTCCTCATAATAGGTGTCGTCGATTTCCTCTTTACGTAATGCCATGATTGTATCCCCCTTTTCAATCCGCTTCAATACTTTCATTAGAACATATTCGAGGCGACTTGTCAACTTGGCGACATGGCGACAACCATTTGACGCGATATTTTTATATTTGCAGAAATACCTATCCTGCCCTTGACCTTCCAGCAAGGGCAAGGTTTTATACTCTGTACTGAAAGACAAAATGAGGAGGTTAAGCCATGCGCGAACAATTGCATATCGGCGAAGTTGCTACTCTCGTCGGTGTATCGCCCAAAACCATACGTTATTATCATGAAGTAGGTTTGCTGGGCGAGCCTGAACGCACGGAGGCGGGTTATCGACTATACACCGCGCAGGACCTGTTGCGTTTGCAGCGCATTCGCAGGTTACGTGCATTGGGATTGCCGCTCGAGCGCATCAAAGAAATTCTGGGTAAGCCTGATCGCGAGCATGAACCTGCGCTCCGCCATGCTCTGCAAATGCTGGTCGAGGAGCTTACCGCGCAGATATTGGAGTTGGAAGAGCGGCGCGACAGGCTGCAAAAATTGCTCGCGCTGGACACAGTCGAGCAGGCGCATTTACCAGGCGAGCAACCCGTGCTATATCTTGATCTTGTGAAGGAACATCTGGGCGCTTATCTTTCGCACATCAGCGAGGATAGTTGGAAGTGGAGCGAAAAGATTGATGCCATGCTCGGCTCGTTCAACTGGCCTGCCGACTATCGCCAGATGCTTCAGGAAATGGTGCTGCATGTCGCGGCGCAACCAGAACAGTACCGGCAGTTGTTAGCTCTGGAAGAACGTTTCGCCGCCCTTGCCGAGGCCCCGGAAGACTCGCCCGAAGTAGAGCGACTGGTGGAAGCCTATACCCACAGCGACGAGGTTGGCCTGCTTCACTCAACCATATCCGCCAATACCCCGTTTATGAGTTCTCAATTGGAACACACGCTGGCAGACATGGCGGCGGCCATATCCTCTCCTGCCCAGCGACGTTTCTTTCAGGAAATGGCGCGCAGACTGGCAAAGACTTCCGAAAAAAATAAAGGCATATCCAACTCTAGTAATAAGGAATAAAGCCATGCAAAACACAACACTGGCAATTCGCGTGCAACAGCTTACCCGCCGCTACAAACAGGTGACGGCGATTGATAGGCTTGACCTGGCGGTGCAGCGCGGAGAGATTTATGGTTTTCTAGGCGCAAACGGCGCGGGCAAGACAACCACGATGAAAATGCTGGTCGGGTTATTGCAGCCTGACGCGGGCCATGTGTGGATAGATGGGCATAATATGTGGATTGGAGGCGAGTCGCTGGCTGCTAAAGCCGCGCTGGGCTATGTAGCTGACCGCGCCATGCTCTATGAGCGCCTGACGGGGCGCGAGTTCCTGGCGTTCCTGGCGCAATTGCGCGGCATTCCCCGGCGTGACGCGGATGAACGCATCGAACAATTGCTCGCGTTGCTCGATCTGAAAGAGCGGGCCGAGAGTGCCTGCGGTGCGTACTCCTTCGGCATGAAACGCAAACTGGCTCTGGCGGGCGCGCTGGTACACCAGCCATCCGTGCTGGTGCTGGACGAGCCGCTCAACGGACTCGATCCGCTCAGTGCGCGTCGCCTGAAAGACCTCTTTATCGGGCTTGCTGGCAAGGGAACCACCATATTCTTATCGACGCATGACCTGGCGACGGCGGAGTCGATCTGCCATCGCGTAGGCATCATCCAGCGCGGGCGCTTGCTGGTCGAGGGCAGCGCGGCGGAACTGCGCCACCTGGCCGCCGCCTCTAATCTCGAAGAAGTGTTTTTAATCCTGATGGAGCAGGACGTGGAGGCACCGGTATGAGCAGCGTTTTGAGCATATGGCACGCGCAGTACTTATCGACAACCGGTGCCTTGCGACACGATAACCGCGCCAGAATTACATGGGTCATTGGTCTCGTGGTAGATATTGTAACAGGCTTCTGGACGTTCAACGTGCTATCTAGCAACCTCGCGCTATGGCAGGTCGCCGGGCAAGCAACATTAGCTTCTCACCTGGGGCTGCTCTGCCTGTATACATGGGCTGGCATCAGCTTTTTCGCGGTCATTGCTGTCATCTCGCAGGGGTTTGGCAACGATTTGGCTACTTTGTTGATGCCTGTGCCGTTATCACCTGCTGCTCGCTTGCGGGCGCTATATGGTCTAATACTGTTTACAGGAGTGGGAAACTGGATAGCTCTGGCTAATATCGTCACAGGAATTACTCTCGTCATGAAGTTGCACTGGCAGGCGTTACCCTGGCTGCTCATGCTAGACATGGGCGTGGCGACGACTGTCTGTATGAGTATGGTTGTAACATTGCTGGTAATCCGTTTCTGGTTGCCGAACCCGAAACGTACTTTTGTCATAGTGGCGCTTGCTATCGTGTGCATAGAAGCGGCAATACTACTGCTCCGCGCCTCAAAAGATACATTGCATGTGACGCTACCTGTGCAATATATGCCCTTGCCGGCCAGCATGTTTTGCGTACTGCTCCTGCTGATCTTCATCGGGTCGTTAGCCAGTTCGATGGGTATACTCTATCAACAGGCGTTTTATATGATAGAGGGGCGTTCCTTCGGGCGAGCAGTGCTTATGTTGCCGGGGCTGCGTATGCTCAGCTCCTGGTTGAGCTGCTACCGTAATATGACCGGCGCGCTACTCTATAAAGGTCTACTCAATCAAAGTCGCAATGCGTTCACCTGGGCGCGCGCGGTTATACTTGTGGTATGTATTGCTTTCTTCCCTCTACTTCAGAAAGTCATGGTGTCTTATAGCTTTTCGCCAGTAGTACAGGCTGCGGTGTATTCGTCTGTGGTGGCGATTATAGCGGTTGTCGAATATGCCGCTTACGCCATTAGCAGCGAGGGCGCGCGCATAAGTTACTATCTGCTTGTCCCATTCAATATTGCAACCTACCTTCGCGCTCGACTGGTTGTCTTTCTGCTGTCCATCCTATCAATCGGGCTGGTGGTGTCTATACTCCTGGCATGGGAACTACATCTCTCCTTTTTCGATGGCGCTATAGCTACTTTGTTGATGGCACTGCAGCTAGTTGGTTACACGACGTGCATTGTATGGGGCAGCATGTTTGACCTGGACATCAATCAGGTGGCCGAGGGCGCGATGCAACACCTGATGCTGGAAGAATTGCCGGTCACACCACGCCGCCTGCAACTGTCAGGGTTAAGTATTCTGCTGCTCGCGGGTATGATTTTGCTGGTCTTGAAACTGCCATTAGTTCTGGCGATTTTTGCCCTGCTATTGCTCGATGGGGTGGTGTATGTTGGATTGCGGCACTACAGCCTGATTCGCTTGCGAGGGTTGGGAGGAATCGTCTATTAGCTACGCTGGTGACTATTCCCGACCAGGATTGCCTCTGTCATCCTGAGCGCAGCGAAGGATCTCCAGGTCCTGCGAGCCAGATCCTTCGCTGCGCTCAGGATGACAATGACCGATCTCGTTCGTTAAAATACCTTTTACTCTAAAGGATAGAGATTCCTCTGTAGATCAGTCTCCTTGCGGCTTCTCGCCCCAGGCGGTGAGGAGAAACATGAGGGCGCTGAAGTCGTCGCTGTACATCTCTATCTGCATCTGCTGCATAAGGCGCTCCGAGTCCTCCGGCGTAGTAACACCCACACTGATGAGGAATGGTTGCATCAGGGCGATAAAGGCGTAGGCGACCTGGCAGAAGGTATCGTGGATTTCTGTCCCGGCTGAGAAGTCAACCGCGTGCGCTCTATAGTGAGTGTTGGCAAAGCCAGCCTTTTTCAGGAGCTGGTTCAACCTGGATGTGATGCCCAGCACACGACCACTGGGCGAAAAGCCCTGTCTTGTGCGCGCCATCGCCGTGTAGAACTGGCTAAAGGCCATATCAGTTTTGGGATTAGTGGTGACGACCTCGTTTTCTGTCAGGCGGATCACTCCTCCTGGTCGCAAAATTCTCATGCATTCGTTGAGGAGACCCGTCCACTGGTCAGGGGAAAGGAAGGCAATCAACCGGGCGTTGACGAGATCAAAGGACTTATCAGGAAAATCAAGCGGCTTTGTGATGTCCATGACCTCGAAAGTGATGTTGGGCAACTTGCCCACCTGCGCATGGGCCTGTGCATAGTGGATCATGATATTACTGATGTCGATACCCGTCACGTTGATCTGCGGATACTGGAGGGCCACATCGCGCGCCCATTGACCGGGGCCGCAGCCAAGATCGAGGATGGAGTGCATAGAAGCAATGTCGGAACGTTCCGCGAACAACCCTCCCATCGCACCAGTAATAAAACTCTCCTGATCGATGAGGCGGGCCATTTCCGCCGCATTCTCAGCATCAATGAAATATTCGTTTTTGCCAGA
>DASTKD010000419.1:0-4025 GCA_035716135.1 Ktedonobacteraceae bacterium | reverse complement strand
TTCCCCGCCCGTTTCGGCATCGGAGGCGGGAATGGTGGCCACCACCAGCGTGCGCGGGGCCGCTTTGGCTGCCTCGGTCAGCGCCTGCGCGAAGCTGAGGTTGGCATCGAACGAGCCACCGGGCAGGCCGGAGACGTTGTAGAGCTGCCGGGCATAGACCACCCACTCGTCAATGAGAATGAGGCTGGGAGCGGCTGCCGCAAACAGTTCGCGCAGCACCTCCGAGCCGGGGCTGACACCCTGGCGATCGGCCTCGGCCACCAGCGCGAAGCCATCCTTGCCGAGCAATTGCCAGGCCAGCTCGCCCCACAGGGTGTGTACCGTGCAGCCATCGGGTTTGACGCGGGGGATGCCTGGCGAGAGTTCGTAGCCCACCAGCACGGCGCGCTGCGCCTGCGGTGGGCGCGCTACCCCGGCTTCGCGCAGCACGGCATCGATGCTCACCAGATCGGCGGCTGGCACACCGGAGAAGAGGTGGTAGAGCGCCAGCAGCGAGTGCGTCTTGCCGCCGCCAAAGTTGGTTTGCAGGTCGACAACCGGGTTGCCGCCACTGCCATCCAGGCGCTGCAGGGCATCGATCAACAAACGGCGCAGGCCATAGGTCAGGTAGGTGCGCTGGTAGAAGGCGCGGGGGTCGCGATACTCCTCCGCCCCGAGGCCGCGAGCGACCTGCCCCAGATCGGCGGCAAATTCGGCGGACTCGTAGCGACCGGAGGCGACATCGGGATGGGGTGTAATCACCTCGCGCCAGGGACGCAGCCCCATGCCCGGTCGACCCTCGATGGAGGTGACGGCGACCTTGCGCGTCTCGTTGCGGGCCTGCTCCTCATAGCGCTGGCGCAACAGCTCCTGCTTCTGCCGCTCCATCTCGCCCGCCTCCTGCGCGGCGGAGACGGCATTGAGCAGACGCTGCATGCTGTCGAGCGCGCGGTAGGCGTCGTCGGTGCTGAAGGGACGCTGGTGCGCCCACTCGTTGCGCGTCTCGCGCAGTTCGCTCACCAGCGAGCGCTCCGCGCGTCCCAGCGCGTTCCTGAACACCTGCTGCCACTGATCCCAGACGATGAGCAGCAGCGCCTGCGAGTCCAGGTGCAAGCCATCGTCGCCGATATGCTGATCACGCAGCGACCCGACGGCCTCGTACTGCCACCGTGCGCCATACGTGGCCTGCATCTGACGCTCCACAAAGGGTTGCAACCCCTGTTTCAACAGGCTCAATGCACGCCCCACACGCTCGTGGTTGCTCTGTGCCATACGGCTGTTCCCTTCTATTCTAGCTGTTCAGGTATACACGTTTAGCTGCATGTGCGCTTAGCTCATATATCTTCTGTGCTATGATCGTTAATGATTCAAACCAAAACGAACGAGCAGATAAGCAATCAGGATAGCTCCGAGGATGGCTATGAATTGCTTTAAGCTTTCTTCAGCTAATAAGGCCCGTATTTTCTCTCCCCATCCTGTCGTAAATCCCTTTGTAAGGAAAAGGTTATATCCAAGATTCGCAGCTATACGAACTGCGCATGGGGTTCCTTAAACGAACCAAGCCAATCTCTCTTCAGAAGAGGGGTAAGATCGTCTGCAAGAGAGGCGTATCTATCAGCTTTGAGACAGGCTCGGCAATAACTACAAATAAATCCATTCAGCACATGCTGTCTGACCTCACTGAGTGACTGTGTAAAATCGCATAAACAACCTTTCGTGCCAAGATGAATTGAGCCGTTAAGCGATGGGGATACAAAAGCAACCGATTGCCTGAGAATAAGTGTAAGAATATATTCGATAATCGATGGCGGAGCGAGATGCCGGTCCCAATCACCGAGTGCCAGAATTGCCAGCCCTTTTTCACGCAAAGAGTAGAAATTATTGGAAAAGCGTGCTGTTGTTATCAGAATAAAGTATTCGGGTATTTCCTTATCGTGTATCTTAAAGTCCTTTATGCTTAGCTGCAAATAATTCTCATAACATCGACGAAAAGTAGGAATTTCGATGTCTCTCAGTTCCTTGCCCTTCTCCGTTTCACGGGCATGAGCGACAGTAGACCGATCTGAGAACTTCTGGATAAAGTTTTTCAAAAAGAGAGACTCATCTTCTTGAAGAATATCCTCGTCAATATCAGCAGGTAAAAACTCGAACGTAAAGGCTCCCTGAAGAGTATTCATATGCAAAACAAGATACTTTAGTACTGACACGTTACGGTTGAATTTTCCCATGTCAGCCAGTAGTATCCCGATACGCTTGGGAGTCTGTGATATTGCTCCTTTGGAAATGTCATTCATCTTTGCTCTCCTTTATCCCAGATACGTCGCTTCCCACAAGCCCGCATCTCCGGCCTCACGGTGCGCCAGCCGGCTGATCTCCGACCAGGAGGTGACGAGGCTGTTGTAGGCCAGCGCCTCCTGCGCCCAGCCTTTGCGCTCGCAGAGCGTGTAGAGGCGGTAGGCCAGGTCACGGGCAGTCTCGCCGCGAGCGCCCGCCTGGCGTAGGACATCGCCCGCGCCAACCTCGCCTTTCTGATTGAGTGCCGCGATCATGCGCTGCGTCACCTCCCAGACCGTCAGGTGCGAGGAGCGCGCATTCCAGCTTTCGGGCAGTTCCTCGCGGCGCACGAGGCGCACCTTTCCGCCGCGCGCCTGCACCAGCCCGGCATCGACCATGCCCTGCACGCTCGTGTTCTTGGCCTTCGAGAGCGTCTCGGCCATGCCGTATTCGGCCTCGTTCATGGCGTACTGCTCGAACCAGGCGACGGCCCAGCGCGTCTCGCCGTCGTACTCGCCCTCCTGCTCGGCCAGCGCCTCATCCAGCGCACGATTGATCAGTTGCAGCGCCGTGCGCACGCCCATGCGCGTGCCATCCGACTCGACCACCTTGCTGTAGCGCGAGTAGATCGCCATACCGGGGCCGATACTCGCCTGCGCCAGATCCACCGGCGCGATGCTGCCATGTTGTAGCTTCTTCAGCGCAGCAGGCAGTTCCGCCTTGAGCGCGGTGAGGAACTGGCGGCGCGAAGCCACCGGCGCGTGTTCCGGGCGCGGGCGGCAGACAAGGACGATGGACGAAGCCAGAGCGTTTGTGCCAATACCGATAGTTCGACCAGTCCTCTCTGTTCGCATCGGCCATGTTCCGGTAACGGCAAAACCGGCCTTGATCAAGCCCTCAAGCATTGTCTCCCAGCCTGTGGAAGCAATAGTCATTGTTCCATTACTATTTCCAGATTCCTCGTCGATTTCATCGTCTTCTGCCTCAGACTCAGCCTGCTTAAAGGCATAGTAAACAGAAAGCGGGTAATCTGGATGCTGTCTCTCTCGCATTTGTTTAAAAGCCCGACCTAACCCTTCCTCAAAGAACTCTTGCGCTTTGAGCTTATCACCCTCAAATCGATACGGCGTCGCCACCAGCTCCTGCGCTTTTGGCACCAGCATCGTACTGAACAGGTTGGGGTAAATACTGTTAAGCGAGCGACGCAGCCACACATAAAAGAAGTCTGAAAGGTCGGCATAGCCAATGTTATCGTAATAGGGTGGGTCGGTAGAAACGAGAGGATAGGCAACTCCATTGATCGCAGTCGTCGCGTCACGCTGTTTCGCTTCACCAAAGGAATTACTGGGAGCTAGTTCAGTAACTCCAGCTACCCAACTGATACAGCCGTCAAAATTACCGCTAGAATCGCTAAAAGGATTGTTCTCGGCAAAATCCCATACCATGGCGATAGCTTGGCGTGCAAATGTGCTACGGACATTATCTCTTGCAATATTCCATGAACAAATTGCGGACCAATAATCAGCTCCCTTATCGACAGCAATCGCTAGATAGGTCGCTACCGCATCAGCATACGCCGTCGCGCCCGTGCCGCCATCATTGAGCGGGACGCCATCATCGGGCAGGCCAGCTTCGTGTGCATCAGCCAGCACATGTTCCCTGGCTTCCAGTACGAGATCGCTGAAGGTAGTTAGGGCAAGAAGCTGGCGGGGAGTAAAAGCATCGCCCCAGGTATACATACCATACATAGGTAGGCGATCAACATCATGACT
>DASTKD010000418.1:0-3011 GCA_035716135.1 Ktedonobacteraceae bacterium | reverse complement strand
AGGGCAGGCGATAGAAGAGCGGATAGTCTAGCGCGGCATCAATGCCGATAATGTCACCCGTCTCGGTATCTACCGTGTTGCGCCCGATGAAAGCTGTGATCTTCTCTTCGTTATCGTAGACTTCGCCGAAGGTGAAGAAGTTCTTTTTGCCGACGCTCTGGGCGTACTCGCGCATGGCATTGCCAAATTCGCGCGCGAAGCCTCTATCGATGTATTTGAGCGTGTCGATACGAAAAGCGTCAACATCGTATTTGGCGATGAGCAGTTGATAGGCGCGAATCAAGACTTGTTGCAGTTGTGCATCGGCGGTCAGCATTTGTTTGAGCGAGGCAAAATCGCCGCTGGTCTGGTCGCTTCCCGCCTGGGGCAGACCCTGACGACGGAAGAAGGCGTTGCGGCACAGTTCCAGCGGCCAGACTGTGGCATCGAGCGGCGGGTTGGCGATGTCTTCTCCAACCGGCCAATCCTGGCGCGCCTGGCCGTGTTCATCGCGCCAGGCGATCGCGTAAGGAGTCGCGCTATAGGTCGCCTCCGAACCCTGCGTTGCCTGGCAAGTGGTATCGCCCGCGTTGCATTGATAGGCGAACACATCCCCCGTATGATTGAGTACAATATCAAAGATAATGTAGAGGCCGAGCCTGTGTGCCTCGTCAACCAGCGCGCGTAACTCCTGCTCGGCCACGTCCGGGCTGGAGGCGAAACGCGGCTCGATGCGCAGGAAGTCCTGAATGCCATAGCCATGATAGCTGCCTGGACTATACTGAGCATTCTTCAGCACGGGCGAAAGCCAGATGGCCCCGACGCCCAGCGCTTTCAAGTACGGCAATTGCTGGCGCACGCCATTAAACGAGCCGCCCTGAAACGCGCCGTAGGGAGCGTCATAAGGCAGGTGACGCGGCGGCGCGGTGGGATTGTTGAAGCGATCAAGCATCAAAAAATAGATCCACCGGTCGCGCCAGTCCTCCGGCGAAGCAAAGGGCGCTGGAACTTCGATACTTGCCTGGTCGAGGGTGATAGCCCGGCTCGTTTGTCGCTGCGCCCCGTCCAATATAGCTTGTGCTGCAGGATCGTAGATGCTTGATGACATATTGTTTGCTCCTGTTATTATTCAACGCCATTGTAGCATCAGCATCATATCCTTTACAATTTACCCGGAATCCTCAGCGCCTGCGACACTTCGCAATCATATAAATTGAGATGTGGTGATATGCAACCGGTGGCTGCCTGTCATCTCGCTTTATATGGGTCACTGTATGTGGCAAGAAATCCTCGACGGTAACAGTTAGCTTTTATAGTGAAGTACGTCATGAATAATAGGTGAAAATACTAATAGACATAACCACTATTCACATATACAATAAGCTCAGGTAAAGACAATCAACCAGGTACAGGTTGTCGTAATACAAAATAGCCTGCTAATAAGGAGGGCTTCTATGTCACAGACTTCGGGGCGTCCCTGCCCGGCGTGCGGGACGCCGGTTCCGGCGGGGCAGCGCTTTTGCAGCAATTGCGGTACCGATATGACCGTTTCGGGTCAGGCCAGTCAGTACGGAGGGTTAGCTCCTCAGCAAACACCCTACGGGCAACAACAGCAACAACAGGTTCCACCCTACGCGCAAGCTCCTGGCTCATACGGCCAGCAGCAGCCCATTCAGCCTTACCAGCAACCGCAGAGGTCCAATCCCATCGCGGAGGCGCTGGGGGCATTGGGTCTGCTCTTCTTCCTGCGCCGCTACCGGCCTGGCTACCAGGCGCGCCGCCAGAGCAGTGGCTGCTGTGGCTGCCTCGTCACACTGGTGATCTTGCTTGCCGTTTTTGGGACGCCTGCTTTCATTTACTACCGGGCCAATCCCAACGTCATCAACCAGATCAAAAACCAGTTTCAACACTCGGTCAATAGCACAGGCAATACTGTCAATAATGGCAGCGCGCCAACCACCCAGCCCCCCATTACAACCGCGAATATCAACCAGTCGGTGACTTACGCGGGTGTGAATATCACCATTGAGTCGGCGCAACAATCAACAGCCTTTATTGATGATACCAGCACGGCAGCAAATGGCATGGTTCGCGTCAAGATCAAAGAGACGAACAATAGCGGCCAGAACAGCAGCTACTTCTATAGCGATGCTGCTCACCTGGTTTTGCCGGATAAGAGTAGGATTGCTCTAGCTAATGCGTTGCAGCAGGTTGGCCCTGATACCGGGACCTCGCGCGAAAACTGGCTGGATTTTGCCGTGCCAACCAGCGATAAAATTGACCAGATAACACTGGTCTTAGGAAACACTCAGGATGCCCAGATGAGCATTCCATTAGCAGGCAAGGCCGACCTGAGCGCATTGCAGGATAAAAAGATTACTCTCAATAAGCCCATCAGCTATCAGGGCCTGAACTATACGCTGCTGTCCGCAACCGAGGGCTTCAGCATCCCTGGCAAGCAGGCGACTTCCGGTATGCGCTACGTTGTTCTCTCGTTCAAAGTGGATAACCCTACCTCCACTAACAAAGTCATTAGTTTCACGGATGACTATATGCGCCTGAAGGCGGGTGGGATCACGAGTTCGCCAACAGGTACGACCCTGCCACTCTACGCGAACGCGAACACGACCGGGGCCAGTGGAACCGTTACCTTCCTGATGCCCCAGGGCAACGCTGCGTATACTCTGATTTTTCTGGCAGCGCAGAACTACTCGAATGTGCCGGTCAATACTGATTTTACGATACAGTAGAGCCGCGCCCTTTTCCTGCCCATCTCTGGCTGCCCGACGCTGCTGAGATGCGCAGGATGACCGTAGGGATGGTAGGGAGGAAGGCGACCGCAAGGGTCGCCTCTACTAAGATACGACGTGGCTTCTCCGGCCCGTTCATAGTAGAGGCGACCCTTGCGGTCGCCTTTTGCTCCATAATCCTTGCGGTCGCCTTCCTTTTCCCACATGCGTTGTGCAGAGAGCCTCATATCCCCGGTTGCGGATAACATCCGGTCGAGCCACTATGCGGCGCGGGTTTGTAAT
>DASTKD010000417.1:0-7323 GCA_035716135.1 Ktedonobacteraceae bacterium | reverse complement strand
CCCGCGTTCATATCCACAATGCACCCTCCGCGTCGCGTCGTCATCGCCGGCCTGGGGGTGGTCGCGCCCAACGGAGTCGGCAAGGAGGCATTCTGGCGTGCCAGCAGTAGCGGTATTTCTGGCATCGAACATGTACAACGTTTTTCGCGCATGGAACTGCCTGTAGTGGCGGCGGGTGAAGCCAGCGATTTTAAGGTCGAGCAGTATCTTGAGCGCAAGCTGGTAAACCGCACCGACCGCATGACGCATATGGCGCTGGCAGCAGCCCAGGAAGCCATCGAAGATGCGCAGCTTTCGTTTGCGCATGAGCAACTCGATCGGGTAGGAACGGTCGTTGCGAATACAATGGGTGGGCTGAACTATGTGATTCAGCAAATGGAGGCATTGTACGTGCGGGGGCCTCGCTCCATGAGCGCATACACCGCCATAGCGTGGCTGCAAGTGGCAAACGCCGCCCAGATCTCCGTGCGCTATGGGCTGCAGGGATATTGCAAAGCGCCTGTCAACGACCTCGCAGGCGGATTGGACGCGCTGGGTACAGCGTACAGGGCTATTTCACGCGGCGTAGCGGATGTAATTATCGCGGGTGGGTCCGAGGCGTTGCTGCATCCCTCTATGCTGCTGCTGCTGGCACAGAGCGGCTACTGTGTGACGGGCGATGACCCGCGCGCCTACCGTCCCTTTGATCGACGCGCTTCTGGTTTGATTCTGGCCGAGGGCGCGGGTATTTGTATCCTGGAGGAATACGAACACGCGCTACGGCGGGGCGCGCCCATTTACGGCGAACTGGTTGGCTACGCGCAGACCAACGACGCCCATGGTTTGCTCGCCGCGCCAGCCAATGGTTCGCGCTACGCTCGCGCCATCAGCAGCGCCATGCAAGAAGCTGGATTGAGCGCGGCAGACATCGGCTACTTCAGCCTCGATGGACGCGCTATCCCTGCTGCTGATGCCGCCGAAGCGGACGCGCTGAACCGCGTATTTGGAGCCGATCTCGAAACCTTACCTGTCAGCGTCCCGCGTTCCATGCTCGGCCACAGCTTCGCCGCCGCCGGAGCAATCGACACCATCACCGCTCTGTTAGCGCTGCATCATGGTACAATTCCTCCCACTATCAACTGCGAGCAACTCGACCCACGTTACCAGTTCAGACCCATACGCGAAGCAGGCACACCCCTCGCGCGACAGGCGGTAGTGCTGGGCAGCCGCAGTCTTAACGGCACGAATAGCGTGCTTGTTTTGAAGAAAGTGCAGGCATGACACCATCTCTTCCCTATTTTTCAGTTATCATCGTGGGGGCAGGCCCGACCGGGCTGGCGGCGGGCAATCTCCTCGGCATGATGGGCATCGATACCCTGATCCTTGAGCGTAACGCAGGCTTGAGCGAACACCCGAAGGCCATCAGCATCGATGATGAGGGGTTGCGCATCTGCCAGGCCATGGGGCTGCATCATACCGTCATGGAACACGCGCTGCTGGATGTCGAGGCGCATTATCTCTCAGGGAAACGTTTACTTGCCAGAGTCGCCCCTACCAGTAAACCCAATGGCTTTCCCTTGATCTCCACTTTTCACCAGCCCACCCTGGAAGCCATCTTGCGCAATGGCCTCAAACGCTACGCCTGCGTCTCTATCCAGTTCCAGAGCGAGGCCGAACGCTTCGAGCAACACGACGAGGGTGTTATTGTGACGGTCAAGACGCTCGATGAAGACAGCCCATCATCCCGGCGTATCGAATGTGCCTATCTGCTGGCCTGCGACGGCGGGAAAAGTGACATCCGCCGCACCCTGGGCATTTCCATGCGCGGCTCAACTTACGCTCAAAAGTGGCTGGTCATCGACACCAAACAGGACCCGGACACGACGACCGCCATCAAATTCTTCTGCAATCCCGAACGGCCGACCGTTACCGTTCCATCTCCGCTGCCTGGCCGTCGCTGGGAATTTATGCTCTTACGCGGCGAGAGCGAAGAAGACCTTCTACAGGGTGGACGCGCGCGCCAGTTGATTCGCCAGGCGGGTGGCCCCTTCGCGCCCCAAATCACACGCAGCGTCGTCTATACCTTTCACGCCGCATCTGCCGCCGGTTACTCGCGGGGGCGCGTCTTCTTGCTGGGAGATGCCGCGCATATGATGCCCCCCTTTGGCGGTCAGGGCATGAATTGCGGCCTGCGCGACGCCCACAATCTTTGCTGGAAACTGTGGCTGGTGCTGCAAGGACTGGCGCATCCCGCGCTATTAGATACCTATTCTCTTGAACGCCGCCAGCATACAAAGCAGCTCATACGGCTTTCAACCTTCCTGGGTACCATCGTCATGCCCACCTCGAAGCCCCTGGCCCTGCTGCGCGATGGCATCTTCCACACCCTCAACACTATTCCCGCTGTTCGTCGCTTCCTCAGCGAAGCCGACATCAAACCACAACCCCGCTACACAAAAGGCTTCATGCTCTTTCCTCCAATTTGGACGCGCCTGATCGCCTTCTTAACCGGCGCGCCCAGGACAGGTGCCATGCTACCGCAGCCTGAAATCGTGCTTGACGAAGGGAAGAAAGTGTTGCTGGATACTGCTCTTGGGCCGGGTTTCGCGCTGCTGCGCCTGCACAATGAGCCGCGCAAAGCCTTTGCCTCATTACAATCGGACATCTGGCAGCGTTTAGACGTGCGTTTCGTAGCCATGCAAAACCGCGTCGAGCATTTCCCCCTGCGCGACCCAAACCTGTTCGTGCTGGTGCGCCCCGACCGCTATGTGCTGGGCGTCTTCAAAGAATCGCAAGAGGGCGCATTCGCCGCGTGTTTGCAGCGCCACCTGTTCAAGAATGCCCCTCAACATCCGTAGGGGCGACGCCTGGCGTCCCCTCCCCGCATCCACGCCACCCCCGCCCCTACGGATGCTGCACGCTCGTTCTTGCTTTTCTCGTGAAAAACCGGGGAATTATGCATACACCGAGTGCGCCAATCCAGAGGGCGGTGACGGTGGCGTATTGCGAACCGAACAGCCACGCGCCGAGCCAGCCCCCGGACAGGGCAGACAGCATCCCAATACAGAGCATGAGCAGCCAGCCGCATTTGCCCCATGACGCTGGGCGCAGCTTCGCGCCGCAGGCCAGCGCGCCGAGCAGCAGGCCAATCACCAGCCAGATCAAGGAGAGCAGTAGCATAGTTTACTCCATTCGTCACAGTGTAGGGGCGGGGCTTGCCCCCGCCCTGGCCCCATTTCCCTTTCGTCACAGGGTAGGGGCGGCGGCTTGCCCCGCCCTGGCTTATAATGCTCCATTTCGATATTTCAAACACCCGGTTGTAGCACTTCGTTGAGAATACGATTGAGAGAGAAGCCATCTCCGAGCAACTGGCCGAGATTGAGATTTGACTTTACCTCGACATGCTGAAAGATGCCGAAAAGCGCGAAGTCGTGCGCGTGATGCATATGGTTGAGCGCGGCATCAAAGTCTATCGATTGCGTGAATGGCACATATTCGTCATTGCGGTCGTGCAGCAGGTAAATGGGCGCGCGAATTTGCCCGATAACGCGACCCGGCGAGAGTTGATCGAGCAGTGTACGAATAGGTGGCGAGAGCGCGGCAATGTTGGTGTCCGCTTGATCTGGCTCGTCGCCTCTAAGCAGGTGATAGATAGCAACGGTATCCGTCGAAAAATACGCCAGTTCGTCAGCAGTGAGCAGCGTGCCGCCGGGCGAGAGCGCATTCTGCAAACGCGCAGCCTCATAGAATGGCAGCAAAGGCGCGATGTCATTAGCCAGCACATCTATTGGCGTATACTGGGGATGCCAGAGCTGCGCATGTCCATTCACCTCTAAAGAGCGGCGTCCGAAGTCGCGCAATAGCGTGGTCGTGTTGAAGTAACCGCCAAAAGAAAGAATAAAGGCTACCTGCTGGCGGATGCGCGGGTCAGCAGCCGCGAAAGTCGCCAGCGCGTTGCCAGCGCTAAAGCCGATGATACCAACACGCCGCGCCCCCACACCCGGCCAGCCTGCCAGCGCCTTGAAAGCTTGCACAACCGCGTCCGTATCCTGGTACGACAGGACGTACTTAATCAGCGTAGGTGTCGTTATATCCATCACCACCAGTCCCGCGCGCGCCAACCCCTGCGAAAAATTGACGAGCTGGGGAACCGTGCGTTCATCGCCCACGCCCGGAATAACTACCACCCCTTCGCGCGCCCCCGGAATAAGCGGCGGCGGCGTAGCCGGTTCATAAATATCCAGGTAGACGGTGCCACTGCTGGAAGGAATGGTTTTCTGTATGTGCCGTATGGGGTCTTCAGCCAGCGAAAGCACCCCCGGCTGCTCCGCCAGGATCAGTTCTGGCAAGATGTACAGCGCGCGAGCAGCGGCGCGCCCCATCGGAATAACCGAAAAGAAAAAGCCGATTAAGAAGAAGAGAACCAGCACAACTCGCGCCAAAATGTGGCGAAATTTCAATTTTGTAGGGACGCGATAAATCGCGTCCGAACCATCGTCCGAACTATCGTCCGAGCCACCATGCTTGTTCTGGTTTGCGGTTGAGGACGCGCTAAATCGCGTCCTTACAGGTTCTTCATTTTGCATACAATCACCAACCTGTAACGATCAGTCTTATCTACAATACGATGCATACAGGCGGTTAATCACAGATTCCTCCAGGCATCCTGTTGTCTATCCGTATCCATATCACTGAGGGCTGATATGGTACAATAAGCTCAGGTTGTAATCCTCCTGGAGATTGTCCAGCATGAAATACCTGCGCACGTCCGACCTGGCTAAAAGCGTTGGCGTCCATCCCAATACTGTGCGTCGCTATGTGGATCGCGGCATACTGCCTCCTGTCGAGTACAGCCCGTCTGGCTATCGCCGCTTCACCCGGCACCACCTCGATTGCCTGCGCCTGGCTCACCAGATCTATTGCAACCAGTATCCTGGCAAAGGTATCTATCAATCGGGAGTTCGCATCATTCAGACCGCCGTCGGCGGCGACCTGGGAGGCGCGCTGGAACTCGCCTACAGTCACCTGGCGCTCGTGCAATCAGAGCGCACACAGGCCGACGTTGCCGCCCGCCTGCTCGAGCGCTGGGCCTCCGGTGTTCTCGCCGACGCCACTGTCCATCCGCTCTCGATTGGACAGGTAGCCCGCTTACTGGGCGTCACCATCGACATCTTGCGCAACTGGGACCGCAACGGGTTGATCGATGTTCCGCGCGATGCTTCCAACGGCTACCGGCGCTACGAGGCGCGGGAAATCAGCCGCCTGCGCGTCATCCGTATGCTTTCCCGCGCCGGTTATAGCCTGTCCGCTATCCTGCGTATGCTTATCCAGCTCGACCGGGGCGAAAAGACCGATCTGCGCCGCGCGCTCGACACCCCTCGCCCCGACGAAGACGTTTACCTGGCCTCCGACCGCTGGATCTCAACCCTCATCGACCAGGAGCAGCGCGCCCACACGATCATCGCCCTGCTTGAAGAGATGATCCAGAAACAGGCGAGCGGGAATTGCTGACCTTCCCATCCCCCGCAACCAAAACCCTCCCTATGGACACCAGGGTTATACAATCAATTTGAAGGCGGAATTCGTGCCATCACCAATCTATCTATCTATCACAGGAGGACAGATGACTGCTCACATCACTATTCGCGGCGCGCGGCTGCATAACCTGAAAAACATCTCCCTTACGATCCCTAAGAACCAGCTTGTTGTCCTGACCGGCGTGTCCGGTTCGGGCAAATCTACCGTCGGGTTCGACATCCTGCATAAAGAAGGCATACGCCAGTACATGGAATCGCTTGGCATGGCTGTCTTCGGGCTGGCGAAACCTCCGGTCGATACCATCAGCGGACTTTCCCCAACGATCAGCATAGACCAGCATCTCACCAACCACAGCCCGCGTTCTACAGTTGGCACCACCACCGAAGTCTATACCTATCTGCGCGTGCTGTTTGCTCGCCTGGGACACCGCCCCTGCTCGAACTGCGGTAAAGACGTTCCGCCCTCCTTCGATCTTGCCAACGTGGAATGGGAGAGTGAAGCCAGCGCGGACGATGATAGCTCCGCTCCCGAAGAAAACTTTCCCTGCCCGCATTGTGGCGCGCCTGTTCCAGAGATTGGCATGGCTCATTTTTCCTTTAACAAACCCGAGGGAGCCTGCCCAACCTGCACCGGGCTGGGCATCGTTCGCCAGGCCGACATCAAACGCCTGGTCGATGAGCAAAAGAGCATTCTGGATGGTGCCATTGCCGGTTGGAATACCTTTCACATCAACTACTACGCCTCCATCTTACAGGCAGCAGCCGCCCATTACGGGTTTGCATTCGATCCCTCACTTCCGGTCAAAGACTATACCCCGCCGCAACGCGACCTGCTGTTCTATGGCGTGGACAATCCGCTCTTTCGCCGCCACTTCCCGGATAGCCAGCCGCCAACCACCGTGCGCCAGGGACGCTTCGAAGGCATCGCCACCAATCTCCTGCGTCGCTACGCTGAACACATCAACGAACATGTCAACGAGGCCGATTACAGTGATAAGCTGGAAGAATTCCTTGTCACACGAACCTGTCCCGACTGCGATGGCACGCGCTTGCGTCCTGAAAGCCGGGTCGTGACCGTCAACGGGCAGACCATCATCGCTCTCGCGCGCCTGCCGCTCGACGACCTCGGCACCTGGCTGGACGGTCTCCCCGCCGTTCTCAGCGCCGGTGAAATGATCATCGCCGAGGCTGCCCTGGTCAATCTGAACGACAGCATCGCGCGGCTGGTCGAAGTCGGTGCCGGCTACCTGACCCTGGAACGCGATTCGCCGACCCTCTCAGCCGGTGAGGCCCAGCGCCTGCGCCTGGCTTCTTTGCTCGGTTCGGGGTTGAGCGGCGTTCTTTACGTTTTCGACGAGCCGACCATCGGGCTGCACCACCGCGACACCCGCCGCCTTATCAACGTCTTGCGCTGCCTGCGCGATCTTGACAACACCGTCCTTGTCATCGAACACGACCTGGAAATGATCGCCTCCGCCGATTACGTGGTCGACTTCGGCCCCGGTGCCGGCAGGCACGGCGGGCAGGTGGTCGCTGCCGGTACACCGGCTGAAGTTGCCGAACAGCCCGGTTCGCTCACTGGAGATTACCTGACCGGGCGAGCATCCATCCCTGTCCCACCGCGCCGCCGCGCACCAAATAGCAAGGCTATTACCATTCATGGCGCTCGCCAGCACAACCTCCAGAACGTTACTGTGCGACTACCTCTGGGCTTGCTGATCGCTGTGACGGGTGTATCGGGGTCTGGCAAATCCTCGCTGGTATTCGACATCCTCGACCGCGCCATCCGCCAGCGCCTGTACGGTGC